>JAEUQS010000842.1 GCA_016789625.1 Acidobacteriota bacterium
CGCGCGCCTCGCGGCCCTGGGACCGCGACCGCGACGGCTTCGTCCTCGGTGAGGGCGCCGGCATCCTCGTGCTCGAGGAGATGGGCCAGGCCATGGCGCGCGGCGCGGTCATCTACGCCGAGCTCGCGGGCTACGCGATGACGGGCGACGCCTACCACATCTCCTCTCCCTCCGAGGACGGCGAGGGCCCGGCCCGCGCGATGAAGCTCCTCCTCAAGGACTCCGGCGTGCCCGCGACCGACGTGGGCTACATCAACGCCCACGGCACGTCGACGCCGGCGGGCGACCGCATCGAATGCTTCGCCATCAAGACCGCCTTCGGCGAGCATTCCAAGGATCTGGCCGTGTCGTCGACCAAGTCGATGACGGGGCATCTCCTCGGCGCTGCGGGCGGTCTCGAGGCCGGCATCCTCGCGCTCGCGATGAAGCACGGCGTGCTGCCTCCGACGATCAACCTCGAGAACCAGGATCCCGAGTGCGATCTGGACTTCGTGCCCAACACGGCCCGGGAGAAGAAGCTCCTCGCCGGTGTGTCGAACTCGTTCGGGTTCGGCGGGACGAACGCCTGCCTCCTCATGAAGGCGGTATGACCTCGTGATCCCGCGGGGAGCCCGTGGGCTTCGGCTTGCGCTCCTCGCGGCACTTCTCGTCCAGATCGCCCTTCTCGCGTTCACGCTCGTCCCGTTCCTGCGGGAGCTGACGGCGTTCGGTCCGCGGCTTTCGCGGCTGAAGGAAGCGGGCGCGGGCTCCAGCCTGCTCGTCGTTCTGGGCGTGCTCGAGGCCGCGGGGCTGTGGGCCTTCGGGCGTCGGGGTGCGGGTTTCTGGGAGCGCCTCGGCGCCTACGGACTCGCGCATCTCTCGGCGGCTGCGCTGGCCGTCTACGCGGTGGCGCTCGGAACCGGGAACTTGCGAATGTGGCCGGCGGTGCTCGTCCTGGGCGTCTCCTCGGTGGCAGCTCTGGCGAGGATGGTCTTTCCCCCCGCGGCGCCTCTCCAGGAGGCCGAACCGACTCAGCGATTCGGCCTCGCCGATGTGGGCACGCTCGCCGTTCTCGCGGTCCTTCTCCTGGCCACGGGATATCCGTACGTGCAGCACGAGGCGATGACGATCTGGGGCTGCCGCGCGCATGCGTTCGCGGCCGGCGGCGGGCTCGACGCGATCGGGACGTGTCTCGCGCCGTCGTTCCCGCCTCTCTTCTCGATCGCGCTGTGGTTCGGCGCGCACGACCCGTTCCTCGCCGGACGCGTTTTCGCCTGGCTGTTCCTGGCGCTCCTCGTCCCCGTTTTTCGCGCGGCAGCCTCGCGAGTCGCCGGCGATCTCGCAGGGTCTCTGACGCTGTTTCTCGTCGTCACCGTCCAGGTCTTCCGCGGCGCGGGTTCGTTCGAGGCGACGGGCGCCCTCCTCGGCCTGTTCGCAGGGGCCGGCCTCCTCCTGCTTTCGGGCGAGAGAGTCGCAGCCTCCGCGTGCCTCGCGGGTGCGGTGCTGGCGCATCCGCTGGGCGCGCTTCTCGCGGGCGCGCTCCTGGCCGTGACTCTCTACTTCCGCATCGTGAGACGCGTGGCGCTGCCGCTCTGGTCGTTCGTGCCCGCTGCTCTCTCGGGGCTCTCGTGGCTGCTCCGGCCCGCGGCGCTGCGCGTGCCCGACCGTTTCTTCGAGAACGAGGCACCGGGGCTCGCGCTGGGCGTCTTCACGAAGGGGCTGCCGATCGCGTGGCTCTTCTCGATGGGTCTCGGCCTCGCGATCTGGGCCTTCCTCGCGGGTCTCGTCGTGCGTCGAACGGGGACGCGGCCTTTCGACACACGCTTCTCGCTGGGCGTCGCGAGCTCGGGTCTCTTCCTCGTCGCCGCGCTCTTCGCCCTCGCGCCGCTCGGGGTCGATCCGGGTGCCGTCCTCGCGCCGCTCGGCGACGGACAGCCGGCGACGTACGCGACGTTCCTCGCGTACGGTCTTCCGCGCGCCGTCGTGCCGCTGTTGCCTTTCGCGCTGCTGTACGCGGCGGCGGCAGTGAGAGCGGCTGACTAAGCCGTTTCGAGGACCATCTTCTCGAGGCGGTCGAGGGCGCTCTCGATGGACGTCTTCGAGGGCCCGAACGAGAAGCGCACGTAGGACCGGAAGCGCGAGCGGGAGCCGCTCCGGCGCTTGCCCGGGTTCACGTCGAAGAACTCGCCCGGCACCACGATGACCTTCCGCTCGAGCGCCGCGCGAAAGAAGCTCATGCCGTCGTTCAGCGGCGCCGGCAGGCTCGCGAGGTTTCCCCAGCCGTAGAACGTGCCCTCGGGCATGCGGTCGAAGCGCACACCCATCTTCTCGAGGCGCGAGAGCAGGATGTCGCGCTTCTCGCGGAACGCGGCGTGGATCGCGCGGGTCTCGAGACCCACGGCGCTCTCTTCGAGAAGCGGAATCGCGGCGCGCTGGAGCGGCTTGCTGCCGCCGCCGTCGAGGAACGAGCCCGCGCTCGCCACGGCGTCGATGACCTGCTTCGGTCCGAGCGTCCAGGTGACGCGCCAGCCGGGGTAGCGCCAGTTCTTCGTGAGGCCGTCGAAGATCACCACCGGATCCCGCTCGACGTCCTCCACGTAGCGCGCCGCGCTCTCGATGGGGAGCGCGCCGGGCCGCCCCGTCCAGATGTAGTGCGAGTAGAACTCGTCGAGGAGGAGCGCGCAGTCGAGCTCCCGCGCGATGGACACCCACCGCCGCAGCTCCTCGCCCTGCACGAGCTTGCCCGTGGGGTTGCACGGGTTCGACATGAGGAGCGCCGAGAGCCCGCGGCCCTGGATCTCCTTGCGGAGGTCCTCCGAAGTGAACGCGTAGCCTCGGTCGCCCTCGAGGAGGATGGGGATCGACGTGAATGCCTTGAAGATGTCGAGAAGCTCTTCGTAGGCCGTGTAGTCGGGCAGGAAGTGGCCGAGGTTCACGTGTCCGAGGCTGGCGGCGGCGCGCGTGAGGGCCGCCCGGCCGCCGCCCGAGACGCTGACGTTCTCGGCCGAATACTGCGACGGCATCCCGCGGCGGTAGAGCTTGTTGTAAAGGGACGCGATCGTCTCGCGGAGCTCCCAGAGGCCGGGGACCGGCGCGTACTCCTGATCGTTCGGGTCGATCGGGACCTCGCGGATGCGCGGCGGCGCGCCCGGCAGCTCACCGGTCTCCGGCTGGCCCTGCCCGAGGTTCGACCAGGCCGGGTCGAGAGGGTCGTACCCCTTCTTGCCCGCCTCGGAAACGACGTAGATGACTCCGGTGCGCGGCACGGCCCGGAACGCGGTGATTGCACTCTCTTCCGTTGACACGGCCCGAGCCTAACATCCGGGAAACATGCGATTCCTCTGCCTTCCGGCCTGCTCGATCCTGCTCGCTCTCGCCGGTTGCCAGAGGGCTCCGCTCGAGAAGGCGAAGCCCCTCGTGGCGGCGGCCGTTTCCGGCGAGCGCCTCCGCGAAACGCTCACGCGGCTCACCGAAAAGCCCCACCGCGCGGGGACGCCCGCGAACGCGGTCGCTCTCTCGTATCTGGAGGCCGAGCTCTCGAAAGCCGGTCTCGCGGTCTCGGGGGAGCCCTTCGAGGCATTCGTACCGAAGCCGAAGCGGACGCAGCTCTCGATCACCGCGCCCGACGCGCTCGAGCTCGACCTCTTCGAGAAGAGCTTTCCCGGAGTGCCGTCGACGAAGGCGCTGGAAACCGATATCCCGTTCTTTGCGTTCGTGCCGGACGCCGATCTCGAGGCGGCGGTCGTGTACGCGAGCTTCGGAGCGCGCGAGGACTATGCCGAGCTCCGGAAGAACGGCATCGACCCGCGGGGCAGGATCGCGCTCGTACGCGCGCAGGGTCTCTGCAGGAGCAAGAAGGCCGAGATCGCAGCCGAAGAAGGCGTCGTGGGGCTCCTCCTGTATCCCGAGCTCCGCGACCAGGGCTTCAAGAAGACGCCGTATCCCGAGGGGCCGCACATCAACCCGTGGGCGATCCAGCGCGGCACGTTCCTGCAGTACTACAGGCGTCCGGGCGCGCCCGAAAGAGACAGCCCGTACCTCTCGAAGATCCCGGCCCTCCCGATCGGCCAGGCGGCCGCGGATCAGCTCTTCCGGCGGCTGGGCGGACCGCCGTGGGGCGAGGACGCGCGCGGCTTCCAGAGCGGCCCGTACACGATGGGCGACGGCGGCCTGAAGGTCCGGATGGTGAACGAGGCCGAGTGGCCGCGGCAGGAGCTCCGCAACGTGTTCGGAACGTTGCCGGGAACCGGGCAGGACCCTCGGCCCCTGGTCGTGGGCGCGCATGTCGACGCGTGGGTGTACGGCGCCGTGGACCCCGCGTCGGGCGCGGCGGTTGTCCTCGAGGCGGCGCGCGTCCTCGCAGAGCTGCGAAAGAAGGGCCTCGCGCTCGCGCGGCCCGTGACGTTCGCGTTCTGGGACGGCGAGGAGCTGGGCATGTTCGGCTCCACGCGCTGGGTGCTCGAGCACGCGGAGAAGACGCGCCCCATCGCCTATCTCAACGTGGACTCGGCCGTGCGCAATACCGATTTCGTGGGCAACGTGAGCCCGGGGCTGCGCGGCCCGCTCGACGACGTGCTGAAGCTCGTCGCGGACCCGAACTCCGGCGAGCCGCTCTACGTTCAGCGCGGGACGTTCGGCAAGCCCGGCTTCTCGAGCGACACGTCGCCGTTCTCGGGCTTCTCGCCGGTGCCCGTCTCCGAGATCGGCTTCGGGCGCTGGTACGGCCTCTACCACACGGGGTACGACGATCTGCACTTCTACGAGCGGCACATGGACAAGGGGCTCGTGCGCACGAAGACGCTCGCCAACGTGCTCGCTCTGTACATCCTGAACCTCGCGGGGAGCGAGGTGCTGCCGTACCGGTTCGACGAGATCGGAGCGTACTTCGACGAGCAGCTCGCGGAGCTGTCCCTCGCCTCGGAAAGTGTGCCGGCGTCGTTGCGGTCCGCGCTCGCGGCCTATCGCAAGACCGCGGCGGCCTGGGACGCGCGCCGGCCCCAGGCCGCGCCCGCGGCCAACGACGCGCTTTCGGCCGCGATGGCGGCCTTCTGGGCCGGAGAAAGGGAGAAGGACGCGCCGGAGCCGTTCGGCGCCTGCGCGCTGCTCTTCGGCCCCAGCCCCGCCGAGGGCTGCGCGTCCGAGGCTCTCCCCGGGCTCGCGCGGGCCCTTCGCGCGAAGGACGCCGCCGCGATCGCCGCCGAGTCACAGCGGCTCGTGCGCGCGCTCGACGAGTCGGCGGCGAGCCTCGCGCGGGCCAGCCGGTAACATTCCCCTGCCGCCTGAGGAGAGACGCTTCATGGCCTTGAAGAACCTGTTCGGAAAGCTCTCCGAGTCGCCGACGCTGCCCCCGCCCGTCGAGAAGCAGCCGTCGGAGTTCGATGTCGGGTCGCTCTACGAAGGGCCGGTCTCCGGGGTCGGCGACAGGGCCGGCGGAGTCGATGCCGATCTGCGCGAGAAGCTCCGCCAGGCTTATCTGTGGATCGTCAACTACGCGATCAT
>JAEUQS010000035.1 GCA_016789625.1 Acidobacteriota bacterium
TCTTGCGGAAGTTCCGCTTGTCGAGCGACACGCCGAGCACGGCCTCGTAAAGGTGCTGCAGCTTGGGCAGCGTGAACTTGGCCGGCAGGAGCTCGAAGCCGAGAGGCTGCCAGCGCACCTTGCCTCTGAGGCGCTCGTGCGCGACCTCGAGGATGCGCCGGTGGTCGAAGGCCAGCTCGGGCGTTTCGGAGAGCGCGAACCATGCGGCGTTTCGCGCGTCGGCCGAGGCCACGAGCTTCTCGGCGCCGCGCCTCACGAGCGCGAACGAGGACACGGAGACGATCCTTCCGCGGGGATCCCGCGCAGGCTCGCCGAACGTGTAGAGCTGCTCGATGAACACCTTCGTGAGGCCCGTCTCCTCGGCCAGCTCCCGGCGCGCCGCCTCCTCGAGCGACTCGCCCTCGCGCACGAAGCCGCCGGGCAGAGCCCAGCGCCCCTCGAAGGGCGGAATGCCGCGCTCCACGAGCAGGACCTTCAGCTCGCCCTCGTCGAAGCCGAAGGCGACACAGTCCACCGTGACGCCGAAGCGGGCGTAGCGGGTCACGGCCGTGGGGGCAGGCCCCCGGAATCCACCACCTGCCGCATCTCCCGGAGCTCCCTCTCGTACCCGGCCGAGAGGATCGGGAAGCGGCACCACGTGCGGGGATCCAGGTTGGAGTCGTCGAGGTGGAACGAGGGCGCGTAGCGCTCCCGCTTCCACTGGTTGCGGCAGAACAGCCGCACGAACCTCTCGACGTACGTCGTGAGCGTCGCGTCGTCGTGCTCGGGGAAGCGCGTGCGAACGACGCGCAGCACCTCGAGGGGCGCGCGCTTGTCGCGAATGAAGCTGCGCTCGATGGCGTCGAGCACCGGATACGGCATGAGGTCGCCCTCGTCGGTCTGCTTCGAGGTCGCGGGCCGCAGCTCGGCCGTAGGCGGCTGCGCGTTCACGGCCGCGAGAGCGGGGATCTTCGAGAGGCCCGCGGGGCCCGCCATCTCGAGCCAGCGGAGCCAGCGCCTGAGGAACGTCTTGTCGATGCCGGCAATGGGCGAGATGCTGCCGCAGGTGTCCCCGTCCATCGTGGCGTAGCCCACGGCGACCTCGCTGCGGTTCGAGGTCGCGAGGAGGAGCTTCCCCTCGATGTTCGCGAGCATCCAGGCCGCGGGGCCGCGGGTGCGCGCCTGGATGTTCTGCAGCGCCACGTCGTCGGTCTCCCACGACAGCTCGCGGCCGAGCGCCTCCTGGACGCGGGTGATGTAGCGCTGGACGATGCCTTCGACGTCGATCTCGTGGTGCTTGCTCGAGACCGCCTGGGCGATGACCCGCGCGGCGTTCTTCGTGACGTCGCCACTGTTCTTCGTGGACTGGTAGACGGTGGTGAGGACCTTCGTCATCACGTCGCGCACCGAGGTGAGGCCCCGGAGCTCCGGAAAGTGGAGGAGCTTTCCGCGGAAACCCTCGAGACCGATCTCCGCGACGCAGCGCTCGACCATGAGCGCCGCCAGGCACGCGCAGGCCGAGCTGTCGGCGCCGCCCGAGAGCGACACGACGAAGCCCTTGGAGCGGCTCTTTCGCATGTAGTCGAACAGCGCGAGCGTGAGGGCGCGGGTCAGCTCCTCCATCTTGATGTCGGGCGAGTTTTCCCAGGCCTCGGCGCGGCTCGTGGTCGTGACGGGCTCGAGCGCGGGAAACGGGAACGGCACGCGGATGCGCCCGGGCTCGTTCTCGAGGTCCGGGCGGAAGCTCGAGGTGCGGGCCTGGGCCATGCGGGTGAGCGTGACGTCCACGGTGGCCGTGGTGACGAGGGAATCCTGGAACGAGAACCTCGGGCCCTGGGCGACGATCTCTCCGCCCGTCGCGATGAGGGCGCCTCCGTCGAAGATCGAGCGTCCCGACTCGTTGCCGAGGAGGTTCGCGTAGACGTACGTGGCGTTGAACGCGCGCGACCCCTCGAGCACGAAGCGCTTCCGCACGTCGATCTTCGAGAACGCGAAGTGGCTCGCAGAAGGGTTCAGGATGAGGTCCACGCCCTGCCGCGCGAGGCCGGCGCCCGGGCGGTCGGCCACCCAGGCGTCCTCGCAGATCTCGTAGCCGATGAGAACGCCGCCACAGTCGAACATGAGGTCGCCGATGGGGTGGCGCTCCTCGCCGAACACGACCTCCGAGCGGGCGTCGTTCTCCCAGGGCTTGAACCAGCGCGGCTCGTAGTGGATGCCGTCGCCCGCGAGATAGCGCTTGGCCACGAAGCCCAGGATCTGCCCGTCGGCCACGAGGCAGGCCGTGTTGAAGATGGCATTGTGGTAGAGCACCGGGAGGCCCAGAGACACGATGAGGCCGCCGGTCTCGGGCAGGATCTCCTTGAGCACCTGGTACGACATGACGAGGACGTCGCGACTGTAGAACGCGTCCTCGCAGCCGTAGCCCGGGATGCACAGCTCCGGGAAGCAGACGACCGACGCTTTCTGCTCACGGGCCTTGCCGAGCGCGTCCACGATGCGTCTGCGGTTTCCGTCCCAGTCGAACGGGGTCTGGTTGACGACGGCGGCGGCGACTCTCACGAGCTTCATGTGTTCTCCGGCTGGCGGCAGAGGTAGGGGAGGAACAGGGATTGTGAGGGAACCACCTCGAGAAAGCCGTCGGCGCGGCGCGCACGGGAGGCGATCGCGGCCGGATGGCTGTCGGTCACCACGAGCTTCTCGAAGAGGCCGCTCGCGTGGATGGCCTCGAGCGCGTCGCCCGGGAAGAGCCCGTGCGTCGCGAGCGCGAAGAGGCGGCGCGCGCCCGCGTCGCGGTAGGCCCGGGCGGCGTGGAGGAGCGAGCCGCCGGTGCGGATCATGTCGTCGTAGACGATGACGTCCTGGCCTTCGACCGAGGCCGCGCGGGAAGCGATCTCGGTGCTGCCGTCGGGCAGGCGCCGCTTGAGCACGACGGCCGCCGGGACGTGCATGTCGTTCGCGAGGGATTCGACCCATTTCGCGCGACCGGCGTCGGTCGAGGCGAGCACGAAGTCGCCCGAGGGCACGAGCCTCCGCGCGGCCTCCATGACGAGCGGCTTGCCGTACACGTGGACGGCCCGTACCTCGCCCTCGAAGTAGTGGGGAATGCCCTCGGCGTGGAGGTCCAGCAGGAGCACGCGGTTTCCACGGCGGGCGAGAGGGATGGCCGAGAGGAGCCGCGCCCGGGACTTCGCCGTGACCACCTCGCCCCGCTTCACCGCGCGCTCCATGGTGGCGTAGCCGAACCAGGGACAGATGAGCGTGAAGCTCTCGGCGCCGTCTTTCACGAGCGAGGACGCGAGGTCGAAGAGCTCGAGCGTGTCGGGCTCGGAGACCGTTCCGGCGACGAGCACCACGTGATGCCCGTCGACGTCGTCCTCCACCCGCAGGTAGCGCTCGCCGTCGGGGAAGAAGCGCCGGGTCAGCAGCCCCCGCTCGAGCTCGGGCGCGGCCAGGAGGAGCGCCTCGAGGAACGGGCCGTAGGCCTCCGTGGCGTAGACGAGGAGGCGACGCCGCACGCTAGCCGCCGAATCCGCGCGCCGCGAGGATGAGCCTGGTGCGGCGTTCGTAGAGCGACTCCTCGAGGCCCACCGGATAGAGGTGCGGGTTCAGGAAGCGCTTCGTGCCCTCGGGCAGCGCCTTGACCTGAGCGAGGGCCCGGTCGCGGGATTCCCGCAGCGTGGGGGTCTGATAGACGACCTTCCCCTGCCGGACCGCGGGCACGAGAAGGTCCTCGGCCGGCGTTCCCGCGGCGAAGGCCGTGCGGCGCGTTCCGTCGAGCGGGTCGACGACGACCACCCGGGCGCCGGCTGCCGGAGCCCGGCCGAGGTCGAAGATCGCGTCCCCCGCGAACGTGCCGTTCTCCGAGCGGAAGCGGCGCACCTGGTGCCGGCCCGGTGTCGATGTTTTGGCGGCCTGCTCCGATAGCTTGACCTTGTCGACCCAGGCGCCGCCCTTCCGCTTCAGGGCCGCGAGCTTGTAGACGCCGCCCAGCGCGGGCTCGTCGTAGGCGGTGACGAGCTTCGTGCCGACGCCCCAGGTGTCGATGCGGGCGCCCTGCTCCTTCAGGCTCTTGATGACGTGCTCGTCGAGGTCGTTGCTGGCCGAGATGGAGGCGTTCGGGAAGCCGCCCTCGTCGAGGATGCGCCGGGCCTCGATGGAGAGCGCGGCGAGATCGCCGGAATCGAGCCTGAGGCCCGCGAGCTCGTGGCCCTTCGAGCGCATCTCCTGCCCGACGGCCACCGCGTTGCGCACGCCGTCGAGCGTGTCGTACGTGTCCACGAGGAAGATCGCGTTCTTCGGGTGCGCGTCGGCGAAGGCCTCGAACGCCTCGCGCTCCGTGTCCCAGGACATGACCCACGAATGCGCGTGCGTGCCCCGCACGGGGATGCCGTACCGGGTTCCGGCGAGCACGTTGGACGTGGCCGCCGCGCCGCCCACGTAGGCGGCGCGGCTCGCGGCGAGCGCTCCGTCGACGCCCTGGGCACGGCGAAGGCCGAACTCCAGCACGGGATCCCCCTTGGCCGCGATGCGGATGCGGGCCGACTTGGTGGCCACGAGCGTCTGGAAGTTCACGATGTTGAGGAGCAGCGACTCGAGGATCTGGGCTTCCACCAGAGGCCCGGAGACGCGCAGGAGCGGCTCGTTCGGGAAGACGACGGTGCCTTCGGGAATCGCGTCGACGTCGAGCGAGAGGGAGAGGTTCGAGAGCCAGTCCAGGAATCCCTCGGGGAACAGCGATCCGCCCCCGGGCGCGCCGAGGCCGCGGAGCGCGGCGAGCTCGTCCGGTCCGAAGCGG
>JAEUQS010000085.1 GCA_016789625.1 Acidobacteriota bacterium
TCCTCTGCTCGTGCTCCTGGGATTGAGCCTCGTGGGGCCGGCGCTCGCCGGGCAGCCGGTGCGGGACTGCGTCGAGGTGGAGCCGAACGAGACGGCGTCGACGGCCTCTTCGGTCGAGTTTCCGGGAGCGTGCCGCGGAAACGTCGCCGCGACGGACCGGTCGCTCATCGGCATCGGCTACACCAACGGCACGCTCGACGGTGTGGAGGACCTCTTCGCCTTCACGCTGCCCGCGCCGGCCAGGGTCGTCCTCACGCTCGCGATCGGCCCCGAGGGGGGCGACCTCGATCTCTTCCTGTTTCGGGACCCGGGCCTCCAGCTCCTCGAAGCCTCGAACGGCAGCACCCGAACCGAGAGCATCGCGACCGGAGAGCCGCTTCCCGCGGGCCGGTACGTCGTGGGGGTCTCGGCCTACGCGGGCTCCGCGTCCTACACCGTTACCGTGGACTCTCCCGCCGTCCCGACGTGCGTTCCCAGCGGCACCTCGCACTGCCTTTCGGAGGGCCGGTTCCGCGTCGAGACCCGATGGACGACGCCCGACGGCCGGTCGGGCGCCGGGCAGGCCGTTCCGCTCACGTCGGACACCGGCGCGTTCTGGTTCTTCGACGCCGCCAACCTCGAAGCCGTGGTGAAGGTGCTCGACGCCTGCGCGTTCTCGGGGAAGCGCTGGGTCTTCGCCACCGGTCTCACGAACGTGGGAGTCGTCCTCACGGTGACGGATACTCGGACCGGGAACGTGAAGACTTACGAGAGCCTGCAGGGCGTGCCGTTCGCCCCCGTCCAGGACACGAGCGCGTTCGACTCCTGCCCGTGACCGGGGACCGCCGCGCGCTGGGAATCCTGGCGCTCGCGGCCCTCGGGATCCTCGGCGCGTTGCCCGGCCTCCGGACTCCGGACCTCGGGTTCTGCTATCCCTTCATGACGCCGGATTCCTGGGACTGGCTCGCGAACGGGCTCTACTGGGCGGGCGCGCCTCTCCTTCCGAGCTTTCGGCCCCCCGGCCTGCCGCTCCTCGTGGCGCTGCTGTCGCACTTTTCGGCGCTGCCTCTCCTTCCGTTTCTCAACTACGCCGCCCTGGGTCTCTCGGCCGCGCTGCTTTACCGGCTCGTGCGGCTCCGGCAAGACGCCCTCGTCTCCGCGCTGGCCGTGCTCCTCTTCGTGTCCAACGGCTCCCTGTTCGGGCACGTGCGGTACGTGATGGCCGAGGTCTACACGCTCCCGTTCCTCGTGGGGGCCGCGATCGCGTTCGAGAAGGCCGCGCTGCGACCCCGGCTCTACGTCGCCTGTGGGCTGCTCCTCTCCGTGAGCTTTCTGTTTCACTACGCGGGTCTCGTCGCGGGGCTCGGCTTCGGGTTGGCACTGGCACTGTTCCGGACACCGGCGCTGCGCACCGGCTCATGCGGCTCCGCGCCTTCGGCGCTCCGCACCCGTTGGCCGTGGATCGCTCTCTTCGTCGCCGTGCCGCTGCCGGTGGCCTGGCTCGCGTTTCGGGCCCTCCAGTACCGTGCGCACCCCGAGGCCGGAATCCACGTCATCGAGGGCCTGGTGAGGCTCTCGGCCGGAAATCTGCGTTACTACGGCGTGGTCGCGATCGCGCTCTGTGGACTCCTCCCTCTGCCTCTGTACCTCGCCGGGTTCCGGCGGCTCGTGAGGAGGCACGCCGAGCCGTGGTCCCATGCCGTTCTCGGGCCGCTCCTCGCGCTCGGGCTCTTCTTCACGTTTCTGTACGACTGGAAGGACAAGCGCTTTCTCTACTATCTGTTCCCGTTTGCCGTCTGTGTTGCCGCGGAGGGCATCGCGTCGCTCCGGGAGTGGGGCCGGGAGAGCCGGGGCCGATCGTTTGCCACAGTGGCCTTCCTCGTCCTGGCTCTACTGTGGAACCGCATTCCGTACCCTCGCGATACCGGCAGTCTGGTGGCGTTCTCGCCCTACGATTTCCTCGACGCGGCCATGGGCCTGCGCACCGCCACCTGGAAAACGCTGCCGGTACAGGAAGACGGGTTTCTGTCGTTCCGGTCCGCGCCGCAGGGCTGCCGGTACGAAGGGGAGCGCCTCGCGGTGCCGTACGTGAAGCGCGCTCTGGACGAGCGCCTCGCGCCCGGAGAGCCGGTCGCTCTGGACTTTGCGGCCGCGCGGCCCGAGCACTATTGGGCGGCGACGAACCGGCTGGCGATCGCGCTCGGAAGGCGCGTGGGC
Source organism: Acidobacteriota bacterium (assembly GCA_016789625.1). Classification (GTDB taxonomy): domain Bacteria; phylum Acidobacteriota; class Thermoanaerobaculia; order UBA5066; family UBA5066; genus JAEUQS01. Next base: position 2,197 of record JAEUQS010000085.1, read on the forward strand.
CTGCAGAACGGTGAGCGGGCCCTCCTCCGCATCGAGCCCGACGGGTCTCTGCGCGCGTTCCTCGACGGACGTCCCCTCGCCGTCCCCGGGCCCTGAGACGGCACCCGGAAAAAATCAGCGATTGGCTCGGAGGCCCTGAGACGGTACCCGGGAAAATCAGCGATTGGCTCTACAACAACCTCAGCGCGAAGGCCTCCGCGGCCATGCGGGAGTTGCGCCGCGAATCGGACAGCTCGGCCCCCAGCTCGAGAGCCCGGGAGGCCGCGTCGATGAGCCTCTCCCCCGAAACCGCCGCTCCGAGGCGGGCGAGATCGAGCTGTCGCTCCCGATGCACCACGTGGGCGGGCTCGACCGTCGCGGCGGCGGCGTCCCGCAGCAGGAGGCCGAGGAGGTTGAGGTTCTGCGCCGTGGGCGCGGCGCCCTCGTCGGCGAGGAGACCTCCGAGAGAGACGGCCCAGGAGGTCTTGCCCGTGATGAAGAGCCCCGAAACGGCCGTGAGGAGCGCGTCTCGATAGGCGCGGGCCGCGGGCAGATCCAGCTCCAGCGCACCCTCGGTCTCCCACGGGAGGAACGCCGCGCGGGCCGCGGCTTCCTCCTCGCTCTTGCCGTTCGCGAGAAGGGCGCCCTCCGTTTCCTGACGGGTCTGTCCGGGCAGCCTCGCGAGCACGACCCTCGAGAGGATCGTGGGCGGCAGGATCCGTGGGCGCGTGGCCGTGAGGATGAAGCGCGCGGCCTGGGGCGGCTCCTCGAGCACCTTGAGGAGCGCGCTGAACGCCGCGCTTTCGGTGCGGTCCACGTCGAGGAGGAGGATCGCCCGGCAGGGGGCCTCGTAGGGCATCCGCGTCGCGTCGGCCGCCAGGGCGCGGATGAGCGCGGCGGGAATCGTCGTCTCCTTGGATTCCGAGGCCTCGGCGAACTCCGGGAGGTTCAGGCGCCGGCGTCGTTCGGGTGCCGCGATGCAGACGTCCGGGTGGCGTCCGGAAAGAACGCGCGCCACATCGGCATCGTCGGGGCCAGGATGGCTCGCTCGCGAAACGAGGCGGGCCGCGTGCTCGAGCGCGACCTCCGCGAGCTTTCGGCTCGACGGACCCGCGAGGAGGAGGACGGGTACGTCGCGCATCAAGGGAGGAAGCCCTCCAGATCCTTGGAGAGGAGCGCGAACACGGCGTCTTCGCTCTTTCCGGCAGGGAGCACGCAGAACCGCTCCGGCTCGGCCTTCGCGAAGGCGCGATAGGCCGCGCGGACCCTTTGATGGAAGGCGCGTCCTTCCCGCTCGAAACGGTCCCGCTCGCCTCGTTTCGTGAGGCGTTCGAAGGCGGCGTCGACGGGGCAGTCGAAGAGGTACGTGCGCGCCGGTTTCGGGACGCCGAATCCCGAATGCAGGAGATCCACGGTCTCGACGCCCAGCCCTCTTCCCGCTCCCTGGTAGGCGCGCG
>JAEUQS010000088.1 GCA_016789625.1 Acidobacteriota bacterium
TCCCGAGCCCCTCGGCTGGGCGCTTTTCCCGAACGAATCCTGGTACGTCTGCCGCAAGGTGGACGGCGCGGCCCAGGTCCGCGAGTGGTTCCTCCACCGCATGGACCCGGACCGGTTCCCGGCGCCCCGCCACGACATCCCGTTCTCGACGATCCTTGCCGCCCTCGGGCGCCTCGCCCGGAGCCTCCATCAGGCCGGCGTCTACTTCCGCGACTTCACCGACGGCAACGTCCTCGTCACCCCGACCGGCGACCTCACCCTCGTTGACCTAGACCGGGCGCGCTTCCTGCCCGTCCCGCTGAGCCTCGACCTCCGCCTCCGGGACCTCTCCCGTCCCGGCGTGACCCGCCCGGACGACCAGGCCGCGCTCCTCGAGGCCTACTTCGCCCCTGAACCCGTTCCCCCTGCCGCCCTCCAGGCCCTGCTCCGCCGCCGGGCGCGGCTCGTCTTCTGGGACGATCTCAAGCTCGCGCTCAGACCCTGGCGCCGCCGGGAGTAGGATCTGGGTCCAGGTTGCACCCAGATCACGTAAACCCGGCGTCCGCGTCCGCGTCTAAACGCCTGTGGTTCCAGCCGCGGCCCTCGCCTTTCGCCCCAAACCGCTCGACCGGCTCCCGTTTCGCCGGAGCGGAGGGGTCTCCCTGGTGAAGGGCGACGTGAAGACCCCGGCCGAGCAGCAGACCTCCCGCGAGCGCGACCACGAGGTCGTCCTCAAGGTCCAGGCCGGCGACGTCGAGGCCTTCGAAGCCCTCGTCAAATCGCACCAGAAGCGCATCTTCCGGCTCGTCTACACCCTGCTTCGCGACGCCACCGAGGCCGACTGCGTCACCCAGGACGTCTTCATCAAGGCCTTCAAGGCCCTGAAAGACTTCAAGGGCGAGGCGGCGTTCGAATCCTGGATCACCCGCATCACCATCAACACCGTGCGCGACCGCGTGCGCCGCCGGAAGCCGGTCGTCTCGTTCAGCGAGATGGGCAACGCGGACGACGACGACACGGGCGGCCTCCCGCGCCATCTGGACCCGGCCGACGGCACCTCCCCCGAGCGGGACGCCATGTCGCGCGACATCCGCCGCCGCCTCACGGACGCCCTCGCGTCCCTCTCGCCCCGGCAGCGCGCGGTGTTCGTGATGAAGCACTACGAAGAGAAGACCATCCCCGAGATCGGCACCGAAACCGGTCTCGACGAGGGGACCATCAAGTCGCACCTGTTCCGGGCAGGCCGCAAGCTGCGCGCCCTGCTGGAGGACCTCCGATGAGAACCGCCGAAGCCCGTGGCGCCCACCTCACACCCGAGGAGATCCTCGGCTGCGTGTTCCCCGAGGGCGAGGGGGCCGTTCCCGTTCCGCTGCACCTCGCCACGTGCCCGCCCTGCCAGGTCCGGGTCACGCGCCTGCGCGACGCCCACCTCATCGACAAGGGAGCCGTGGCCGGTGCCGTCGAGGCCCTGCCCGAGGTTTTCTGGAACGCCCAGGCCGCGGCCGTCATGCAGGCCGTCCACGAAGAGCCCGCCAACAACGTCCGTCCGTTCCCGGCCTCGCTCCGGCAGACGATCGTCCGCCGTCCCGTGCTCGCGTTCGGCAGCCTGGCCGCCGCGCTCCTCCTCATGACCGGCCTCTCGTTCCTGCGTCCCTCGCAGCGCCAGCAGGTTGCCGAGGTCCCCGTGCCCACCCCGGTCGCGTCGGCCACGAACGCCCACGACGACGAGCTGCTCCTCGCCATCGACGACGCGCTCGCCGAAGAGCTGCCGTTCTCGAACATGTATCCGGAGGGCGTTTGAAGAACCGTACTCGCGGCCTCCTGCTGATCGGGCTCCTCGCCGTCTCGGGGCTGGCGATGGCCCAGATCCCCGACGTGCCGCCCGGCACGTGGTGGAGGCGTCCGCGCATCCAGGAGCAGCTCAAGCTCTCCACCGAGCAGCAGGGGCGTCTCGAGGAGATCTTCGCGAAGAACCGCCGCCAGTTCATCGACCTCAAGGCCGATGTGGATCGCCGCTCGCTGGATCTCGAAGAGCTCATGACCAGGAAGGAATCCGACCCCAAGAAGGTCGGCGCGGCCGCGGAGGCGCTCGAGCAGGCCCGCGTGCGGCTCGGCAAGTCGCGCACCATGATGGTCGTCGAGATGCGCGAGGTGCTCACCACCGAGCAGTGGAAGCGCATCCTCGAAGCGCGTGAGCAGTGGCAGCGCGAGCGGCAGGACATGCGCCGTGAGAATTTCCGGGAACAGCGGCGGATGAACCGGCCCAACGGTCAGGGCCAGGGTGGCCAGAACCCGCGTCCCGTGCCGCCGGACGAGCAGCAGCCCGAGTAAGCCTCAGGGCGCCGGCGTGCCGAGCGCCCGGGGAGCCCCGCTCCGCCCGCGCGACAGCGCGAGGGCGACGAGCGCCACCAGCGGCGGGATCGCCAGGAAGAACGCGTAGGGAATCGTGCTGCCCGTCGCCTGAAAGCGATATTGCAGCGCGTTGGCGCCCCCGAGAAGGAGCGCCGCCGGCAGGAGCAGCAGCGGCTTCCACCGCGCGAAGACCACAAGCGCGAGCGCCAGGAAGCCGCGTCCCGAGGTGACGCCTTCCACGAACGTGGGCGACACGGTGAGCACGAGGAGCCCGCCGCCCGCGGCCGCGAGCGCGCCTGAGACGATCGCCGCCCACGAGCGCACCCGCACCGTGGAAAGGCCCTGGGCCTCCAGCGCCTCAGGCGTTTCGCCGGCCGCGACCAGCGCGAGGCCCGGTCGCGTGCGCTTCACGAACACGTGGATCGCGACGGGCACCAGGAACGCGACGAGCACCGCCGCGGGAAGACCGAGGAACAGAGTGGGCAGCGTGGGCACCTCGTGCGCGCCGCCGGTGGCCCCCGCGGCGAGGCGGTAGGCGAACGCCGTCCCGCCCGCCGCGACGAGGTTCCAGGCCGTGCCCACGAGGATCGGATCCGTGCGTCCCGCAACGGAGGCCAGCGCGAACACGGCGCCGCAGACGAGCCCGGAAACGAGCGCCAGGAGCAGCGCGAGATGCGGGTCGCCCAGCTTCAAGCCCGCGAGGAAGGCCACGAACGCGCCCACGAGCATCGTGCCCTCGGTGCCGATGTGGATCGAGCCGCTCTTCTCGAGAAGCAGCTCGCCGGCCGCGGCGAGAAGGAGCGGCGCCGTGAGCAGGAGCGCGATCGCGAGGAAGCCGCTCATGCTTCCTTCCTCTGGGAGAGCAGCACCGCGACGACGGCGATGCCGGGGACGATGGCGGCCAGGGAAGCCGGCACACCCGCGTCGCGCTGCATGGCCGAGGAGCCCGCACCGAGCGCCGCGAGGAGCAGACCCATGAACGCCGACGGCACCGGACGCAGACCGCCCAGTAGCGCCGCGGCGATTCCCGTGTAGCCGAGGCCCGGCGCGAACGGGTCGTACACACGGCCTGTGAGCGCGGCGACCTCGAAGCCGCCCGCCAGCCCGGCGAGACCGCCGGAGAGCAGGAACCCGGCGCCGCGAATCGCCACGTCGGGCAGACCGGCGGCGCGCGCGGCACCGGGGGAGTCTCCCGCCGCGCGCAGCAGCAGACCGGGCCGCGTCCGCACGAGCGCGAAGCCGACAGCTCCCGCGAGGAGGAACGCGATGGGCACCGCGACCGTCGCGCGGGTGCCGGTGACGAGCGGCGTGAGGCGCTGCTCCGCCGTGAGCGGACGGGTCTGCGGGTAGTCGCCGGCGGGGTCGCGCAGCGGCCCGCGGACGATCCAGGCCACGAGCGCGAGCGCGAGGAGGTTGAGGAGGATCGTCGTGAGCACTGGCGGCACGCGGCGCCCCTCGGACAGGTAGAACGCGGGGAGCGTGAACGCGGCACCCGCGAGCGCGGCCACCACGAGCACGATCGGTGTCCCGAAGCCGCCGAGCGACGCGAGGACGGGGCCCACAGCCGCGCCCGCCACGGCGCCCGCGAGGAGCTGGCCGTCGAGGC
>JAEUQS010000102.1 GCA_016789625.1 Acidobacteriota bacterium
GGCGCGCCGTTCACCTCGAGTCGTTCGGTCGGGAGGACCTCGGGAATGCACGGGGGAGTGGATGCGAGAAGCATCGCGAGAAGGGTATGGAGCAACTACCGCACCGCTTTCATCGGCAAAAAGTACCCGTCGTCGGACCTCTGACCGGGCAACCCGCCGTCCATCACGACGGCATACGCAATGAACCGGCCGGCCCCCTCACGCCGGACGATGCGGGCCGTGATGGTGCCCCACGGAACGATCTGCGTGATCCCGGCGGCCGGAATCTCGAGGTCCTCGATCGTCACCGTGCCGAAATACGACTCGTGCTCGATGGTGACCCGCATGGGCCCCTCCGACCGGTCCGCACGCACGATCGCGAGGTTCGTTCGTGTATCGCTCTTGGGCCAGAGGTTGCCGAGCACGGCTTCGTCGCGCGCCGTCTCGTCTGTTGGCACAGTCGGGACGAGCACGCTCACGGGAACACCCGGAGCCCGCGGCCCCACTTCCGCCGCGATGAAGACGTTCTCGCCCGACACGTCGAGGAAGAGCGGGCCCGTGAACTGCGGTGAGATCGCGAGGCCCAGCGTCGCGAGCGCCGCGGTCGCGTCCTCGAGCTCGATCAGCCCCTCGCCGGGAATCGTCAGGACGATGCCGAGCCCTTTCGGACCGGCCTGAATGCGCACCTGCGCCTCGCGCTCACCGGGATTCGAGAGGATGAGCCGCGTCTGGTAGCTGCCGCCCGTGATGACGGGCAGAACCAGGGATCGACTCCGCGATCCGGCCGGAACGAACCCGGGAATCGTCGATCCGTCGCCACTGTCGTGGGTCACTGCCGCGTAGACGTCGTAGGGTGCGGTGCCGGTGATCCGCTGGACCCTCAGGAAGCCCGATCTCGCCGCGACGCCTGCAGAGCGCAGCAGGTGATTCCGTTGAATGCGTTCACCCTGCGAGAGGAACACGCTCCCCAGTGAAGCCCGGCCAGGCTGGGCGGGGTCCGTCGACAGGAACTCGATCGACAGCTCGACAGGGCCGTCTCCCGCACTCCCCAGGTGAGCGAGCGCAAGGTTGGTATGGCGCTGATCGTCCTCCCTCACCCACGGCACGATGCGGTCGGCTTCGGGAGGAGGACCGGGGACGCTGACGAGCGAGGTGAAGAGTGTGCGGTTCGCCTCCTCGCGGTAGACGCTCGTCCCCACCACCATGCCGTCTGGCCGCGACAGGCCCGAGACCGTCAGGGAAGCTGGCCTCGCGACGGAGCCTTCGGAGTCCGCGGACCGAGGCGGAACCACATGCGTTCGCCCCTGACCTAGAAAGGTCTCCGCCAGAATCGTTCCGGCGGAATCCCGCATCTCCACCAGCGTGGAGGTTTCACCGGCGTTGGTGATCCTCAGATCGAGCTTCCAGGGTTCGATCGAACCCCAGACGGGCAGCGAGATGTTCGTCGTGTGCGCACCCTTCGAGCAGCTGACGGACGCGACCTTCACGCGCCCGCCGTCATCGACCGCAAAGAGGGCGTCCGTGCCTAACCCGTCGAAGTCCGCTAGGTAGGGCCAACGCTGCGACGCCGCGAAGGAGGTTTTGAGGTCGATCAGCCGGTCTCCGCGACGGAAATAGAGCGTCAACGGCGTGGCGGACACAGATCGAACGAGGTCCACGAAGCCGTCGCCGTCGAAATCGGTAGTCCCGATCGGGCCGGACCACTGAGTGGCGAGAACCCGCGGCGCGTCGAACGAACCGTCCCCGCGGGACCTGTAGAGAACGACGTAAGCCGTATGGATCAGCGGCTCACCGTAGCTGCTGACGAGATCCGCGAGGCCGTCGCCGTCGGCGTCCCCGAACCGGCGGAGAGTGCCCTGAAAGCTCTCGCCGAAGAGGATCGGATCCGGGCCGAGAAAGAAGACGTCGGATCCGGCGACAGGGAAGCCTGCGTCACCGTTTCCGAGCCGAACATGGCGGTCCCGGCCCTCGGTGGACCTCACGAGGAGGTCGACGTGGCCATCGCCGTTCGCATCCGCGAGCGCTTCGGGACGGACGGCCCGCTCCACGAACGAAGGTGGGCCGAACTCGAGACCGCCGCGGCCGAGCCGCACGAAAGTCGCGGGCCCGCCGTCGAGCGTTCCCTCGTAGACGATATCCGGCCATCGGTCGCCGTTCACGTCGCCCACGACGGGGAGGCTCTCGATCGGAAGCCTCCGTTCGGTGAACCCGCAGGCCCCGTTCGACACGAGAACGCCGATCCTCGCCACGCCGGAGGTACCGGATG
>JAEUQS010000103.1 GCA_016789625.1 Acidobacteriota bacterium
CACCGCGACGGTCAGAGCGGAAAAGGTGGGGCGCGACTTGTTCATCGAAGACTCCTCTCGAGGAGAATCATTGGGCCAAACCGCCGCGATGGTAGCAGGGCTCGTGCCGCGGTTTGCCCCGTTCGACGCTCCCTCCCGCCGTCCGCTCAGCGCTTCGCGTAGCCCTTCGGCACCTGGAACAGCGAGGGCAGCGCCTGGATCCGCACGTTGGTGAGCTGTGTGGAGGCATCGAGCACGAGCACTCCGTCCTTACGCTGCTCGCGATCCACACGGATCACGAGGAGGTCGAGGTCGGGAGCGGCCCAGTAGGTCGTGGTGGGGCTCTGCTCCTCTCCGGGCCGATCCTCGTAGCGCGAGAGCCAGCAGACGTGGCCCGCGTAAATGGTGTCGCTCTCCCGGGCGTACTCCGTCACGCCTCGGCGGCGGGCCTCCTCGAAATAGCTGAACCCCGGCGAGAGCGGATGGGAGGGAAGAATCGTGTCCACGGGGACGAAGGGGACCTCGCGAAACGTCTTCGCCTCGGGGTCCAGCTCGACGGCCTTTCGGGAGGACAGGTCCTGGATGAGGACGGGACCGCGCTGACCCTTCACCGGTTCCTTGCGGAAACGGTCACCGCGCACCGCGATCTCGAACTCGGAGACGACCTTCCCGTGGTCTTTCACGGTGACGTGCGCCCGGTACCCGTGGGATTTGGGCCGGAGCGGACCCTTTTCCGGGTCCCGCTCACAGGCCGAAAGGGCCAGCGCTCCCGCGAGGAGCGCGGTGAACGCCCTGCGGGAGCAAAGGGTCACGTCCTCTTCTCCGCGACGGTGAGACCGGCGAAATGCTGCATCACGCACAGTCCTCGGACCGTCACCCACCGGGAAAGTTCCCCATCGCGCTCGAGCGGGAGCGGAAGCTTCGCCGCCTGGGGGACGTCGAGCCGGAAGCGGCCGCGGTGATCGGCTCGCGAGGCGAGCTTCCCGAGGAGCGGCTCGACCTCCGGCTTGCGGGGAACGCCGCACCGCGAGAGAGCCCACAGCGCCTCCAGCAGATCGGTCTCGTCGGCGTTGGGAAAGTTGAGCCGGGTTTCCAGCACGACGCCCTTGGCGAGGAGCCGCGCGACGGCGAACTCGGTCGCCTGATGCATCGGGGGCCGCCAGAGCGGCTTGGGAATCTCCGAGAAGAGCAGGAGGTCCTTGACGAGCGGAGCGGGGTCCAGCGCGGCCGCCGAGGACGCGATCCTGCGCCGCGCCACGAGCTCGGCCCCGGCCAGGACCCGGGGATCCTCTCCGTAGCCGAGGCGCACGAGGGCGCGGAGGCTCTGCGAGAAGAGCCCCAGATCGATGCGGGAATCCTGGTTGCGCTCGATCTCGACGAACGTGAGCTGCCACCAGGCGAGGAGCGCGTCACCGGCGCGGGCGAGCTCCGGCTGCGAGGCATCGCAGCCCAGATCGAGGAGAAACAGCGTCTGCCAGAGGCCGCCGCCGTAGCGGGTGTCGAGAGGGCCCTGCTGGAGCGCGCGACGGAGCAGAGGCAGCGCGTCGCGCAGGTAGGGATCGGCCGACAGACCCTGGCGGGCCTTGCGGAGCTCGATGTCCTTCGGAGGGCGCTGGAGGAGATCGCGGAGGGTCACGAAGCGCACGGCGGGGCTCTCGCGCGAAACGAGCCAGTCCATCGTGGAGATGGGGACCGCGAAGGGCCCCTCGGGCAGGATCGAGGGCCGGCGACTCCTCGGCAGGGCAAGCGGACCGCGGGCCTCCACGTCCACGACGGGCACGGCCGGGCGCTTCAGGGGCGTCCGGGTGAGAGCGGCCGCGGGCGTCCTCTTCCCGGGCGCGGGCGGCACGAGCGGTCGGCCGGCCGGGGGTGCCGCCGGCGCGGGCGGCTTCGGAGGCACGTCCCGCCGCGGGGCGGACGAGGGACGAAACGTCCGCTTCAGGGGAACCCCCGGACCGGCAGAAGGAACGCCAGGCCGCGGGGGAAAGCGGCGCTCGGGAGGAGCCGCGGGTTGCGGACCTCGAACCTGCTGGGGACGCTGCGCCCCTTCGAATCGTCGGGGGGGGCGGCCAGGGCGAAGCCGGGACGGGGGCTCGTCCGCCACCGGGGGGCGCGGCGGGTTTCCCGCGCGGGGGTCGCGTCGTGCCTTGGGATCCCGGGGTCCATCGCGACCGTCGCGGCCAGGGGGTCGGCTTCGCATCAGAGCCGATGAGGATAATCCACGCCGCATGCTAGACGTCTTCGCTCCCTCGCCCGCCGTTGGAACTCTCGTGTTCGGTCACCGGGGCTCACCGCGGGTCGCGAAAGAAAACACGTTCGATTCGTTCGATGCCGCCGAGGCCGAAGGAGCCGACGGG
>JAEUQS010000731.1 GCA_016789625.1 Acidobacteriota bacterium
TGCGTCGGGCGGATCTCGAACAGGCGGAAGCCCTCCAGGTCGAACAGCATGGCCGCGTCGGGAAAGCGGGCGAGGTAGGTCGCCTTGGCCGCGTCGTATTCGGCCGTGCCCGCGGTGAGAACCTGGGCCTCGCCCTGGAGCGAGATGCGAGGCAGGCCCTGCGCGGGGATTCCGTCTCCTTCGGCGTCCATGATGAGGAGCCCCACCCGGCCGTCGGCCAGGAGGTTTCTCGTGTGCGCCGAGAGCGTGCTCACGTGGATGACGACCCTCGAGCCGTCGGGCAGGAAAACGTAGGGCGCCATCGAGACGGAAGGGGCCCCACCCTGGAGGGTTCCGAGGGCGGCGACCGTGCGCCCCCTGAGGATCCCGACGAGGATTTCCGTCTGCTGCGGGGTCATCGAGGCTCCTTCTGGCGGCACTCTTTCCGCCGCGCACCCCATCGTACACTCGCGCCGCTTTCGGGAGGGTGGGATGCCGTGTGACCCGGGAATGCTCGAGGGGCTCGATCTCTTCGAGCACCTGATCGACGAGGACCGCCGGCGGCTCGCCGAGGTGGTGGGGCTGCGCACGCTCGAGGCCGGCACGACGCTCTTCACCACGGGGGAGCCGGGGGAATCGCTGTTCGTGGTGCGCTCCGGGGAGATCGAGCTCTTCATGAAGGACACCACGGGCGAGAAGATCGTCCTCGCCATCGCGGGGTCGGGCGAGATCTTCGGCGAGCTGGCGCTCCTCGACCGCGGAGCCCGCACGGCCACGGCCGTCGCGATGGTCGACACCGAGCTCCTGGAGCTGGACCGCGACGATCTGCTGCTCCTGTTCCAGAAGACGCCCACGGCCGCCCTGCGCCTCCTCGCCTCGATGGGGCACATGACGCGCAAGGCCGACGAGCTGCTCCGCACGCGGGTCTCGCGGAACGCCAACGTCGCCGACGAGGAGAAGCTGACCGCTTTCGAGCGGGTGTCCGACTGGATCGCGTGGTTCAGCGGGAGCATGGTGTTCCTGCTCCTCAACCTCCTGTGGTTCGCGGGCTGGATCGCCATCAACACGCTGCCGCTGGGGATTCGCACGTTCGATCCCTACCCGTTCGGCCTCCTCACCATGATCGTGTCGCTCGAGGCGATCTTCCTGTCGTGCTTCGTCCTCATCAGCCAGAACCGGCAGGCCCAGAAGGACCGCGTGCGATCCGACATCGAGTACGAGGTGAACGTGAAGGCCGAGCTCGAGGTCGCGCACCTCCACGAGAAGACCGACAGGATGTACACGGAGATGCTGGAGCGGTTCCTCCGCATCGAGAAGACTCTCGCCCGGCGCTGATCAGGACATCGGGAAGGCACGCCGGCGCCGCCCCACGCGGCGGGCGGGCACGCCGGCCCAGATCTCTCCGGGTCCCACCCGCGCGCCCTTGGAGAGCACGGCCCCGGCGGCGATCACCGCGCCGTCGCCGATCTCGCAGCCCGGCAGGATGACGGCCATGATGCCCACGGTGACGTTCTTGCCGATGCGCACGGGGGCCGTCACGAGGCGGCCGCGCTCGGCCGCGTGCGCCACGAGCGTCACGTCGCCGCCGATCACGGTGTCGTCGCCGATCGAGATGAGGTTCTGGTCCGCAACGACGGCCGTGTTGATCTGCACGCGGCGGCCGATCTTCATGCCCATGAGGCGGTGGTAGAGCGGCAGGAACGGCGTCACGCGGATCCAGTTGAGGAACGTGAACCGGTAGAGAAGCGTCAGCGCGTTGTAGCTCGCCCACTGGTAGGCGCCGAACGACAGGAACGGAAAGCGGCCGACCGGCGTGCCGAAGGAGAGCGTGACCCAGCGCGCCACGGGCAGCACGACGAGGAGCGTGAGCCCGAACAGGAAATAGCAGCCGAAGGCTCCGATGCACAGGACGACGGTGCGGAGCGCCCCCGTGAAAGGGAGCGCGGCTGAAAGCGCCTGGAACGCGAGGACGGCGGGTGTCGCGGCCAGGCCGAGGATCACCGACACCTCGGCAAAGAGGACGAGCGTGATGAGCGTCTGGAACGGCGTGAAGATCGCCGCCTGCAGCCGGGACCTCTCCAGTGCCTCGCCCTCCGTGCCGGGAGTCTAAGTCCTCACTCGTCGACGCTCGTCATCGCGATGAACGCGCCGTCGCCCGTGCGCTGTCCGGCCTGACCGCCGTCGTTCACGACGGCGTACGCGATGAACGGATTGTTTCCCGAAGTCCGCGTGACCTTCGCGTAGCCGTTCGCGACCCCGGGCGCGTACGTGGCGAGAATCGCGTTGAGCTGCGTGAGCTTGCGGGCGGCGAGCGCGATGCCGTCGATCGTTCTCACGAGAGCTCCCGTTTCGCCGTCGTAGAGGTCGAGGCGGAAGACGTCGGTCGAGGAGTCGGTCTCGCCCGTGTTCACGAGCGCGACGTTCGTGCGGTTCTCCGCGTCCTGCTGGAGACCGAAGAGCCAGGCCGACTGGTTCGCGGCCGTGCCGCGGGGCACGCCGGTGTAGAAGAGCCCGTAGCGTCCGCCGCCCCCCGCCGACGACGTGCGCGCTCCCACGAAGAGGCCCGAGGCGTCGCCACTGTCGACCGACGCGAAGACCGGCCCCACCACCGTGGCTCCGGCTGCGGGAACTCCGGGCGCGCCCCGCTCGCGCAGGTATTGCACGAGGTTGGGAATCACCGTCTGCTGCCGGGGTGCGAGGTCGAGGCTGAACGTCGCCGTGCCGCCGCCGGCCGTCAGCGCGTCGGCCACCAGCGTGAACCGCAGCGTCTTGCGAGCCCCGCCGAAGTTCGTCGCGACGAGCTCGGAAAGGAACGTCGAGGTCTCGACCACGACGGGGAGCGTGAGACCGCTCCGCCCCACGAGGGCTTCCTCGGAGACCGGCGGCACGAACGAGCCGTCGGAGTTGGCCTGGTCGTTGATGACGCCGTACGCGTAGAAGGGCGCGGTGCCCGCGACCCGCTCCACCTTCACGTAGCCGTTCGTCACGGCGAGGCCGTTCGACGCGAGCACGCCGCTGAGCTGGCTGAAGCCGCCGGGCGCGAGGCCGACGTCGGGCAGCGTGGCCGCGATGGGCGACGCCGGGTCGCCGGAGAAGACGGTGGGCCGGAGGACGACGTCGCCGGAGCTGCCGGTGTTCATCATCGCCAGGTTCGAGCGGTCACTGGCGTTCTGGCGCAGGCCGGTGACGTAGACCGTCGCGGCCGTGGCCGGGGAGCTCGGAACGGCGGAGTACGCGAGGCCCGCGCGTCCCTCGGGGACGCTCGAGGTGGTGCGCACCGTGGCGGAGCCCGCGGAAGGTGAGGACAGTCCGCTCCACGCGATCGCGACCGTTCCGCCGCGGTTCCCGGTTTCGGGGATCGTCGCGCCGATGGAAGCGAGGTAGGCGAGACCGTCGGGGTACACGCGCTGCGAGCCCGGAGCGAGGACGTCGGTTCCGGTTCCGCCGCCCCCGCCGAACGCCGGCGTGTACCGGGCCTCGAGCACCGCGCTCGTCGAGCCGCGGTTGGTGAGGGTCAGCTCCGACGTGAAGAACGATCCGTTCACCCCGCCCGTCGAGAGCACCACCGGCACGAAGCCGTTGCTCGCGAACGAGGCCGTGCCCGTGGACACGGACGACTGTCCCACGCTGGTGTCCAGCTCGGCGATGTTCACGAGCGCGGTCCGCGGGGTGTCGCCCGTGTAAGGCGCCGCCGTGAACGAAACGGTGCCGTTGCCGACGCCGCCCACGAGCGGCACCCGGCCCGCCGCGAACGTGAGGAACGGTGAGCTGCTCGTGACCGTCCAGGCGCACCCGGCGGGCGCGCTGACGGCGATCGCGCCGGAGCCGCCCTCTCTCGGAACGTCGATCTTCGCGGGCGCCGTGCCCCACGTGCACGACGACCCACCGGTGGACCCACCGGACGCGACCGTCGCCCGGATCATGATGTTGGCCGGAATGGGCGCGCCCGAAGGATTCTGGATGACGAGCGGCCCCTGGAACGTGGCCCCGTTGTCTGTGGAGAAGTAGCCCCTCTGTCTCTGCGCTCCATTGGTGTCGGCCGAGAAGATCACGCCGCCAGCGGGGTTCGGCGCCGCGTAGCCGACGTACAGATCCCCCGAGGTGATCGTCGGGCCGTTCACGAGGTCGTAGTCGAACGTGACTCCCTGGCCCGGCACGTTGGGGATCGTGGCCGGCTGGTTCAGGAGGAGCTGAACTGCCCGGGGCGATGCGGGGACGCCGGTGGGATCGGCGTAGGCCACGAGGCGAATCGGGGCCCCCGAGGGGCTCGGGAAGTTCTGGAACGGAACGAAGAAGACGCTGATCCGCGTGAGGGTGGCCGGATAGCGCGTGGGCGTGAGCCGGTTCACGACGACGAGGCCGTTCGCGTACGTGCCGGATTCGACGGACCCGTCGTCCGTCGAGAGCACCTCGGTCGTCGCGGCCGCCTCGGCTCCCTCGCCGCGCAGCTGGAACCCCGTGGACGGCGAGTCGGAATCGTTGCTCGTGATCTGCAGCCTGCCCGCGAGGACGCCCCGTGTCTGCGGGCTGAACGTGACATTGAACGTCTGCTCCGCGCCCGCCGCGAGCGTCGCCGGGAGCCCGAGAGTCGTCGTGAAGCGCGAGCTGTCGCTCGTGACGGCGCTGACGTTGAGCGTCGCGTTGCCCGTGTTCTTCATGCGCACCGGCACGCTGCGCGTTCCGCCGACGCCCACGAGCCCGAGATTGAGCGCCGCCGGTGTCAGCTCGAGGCGCGGGGCGAGCACCGCCGTCGCGATGCCTGTCAGGGGAACGACGACGCTGGGGTGCACGGGGTCGTTCGAGGAGATCACGAGCAGCCGGCTCGTGTTCCCGGCCGACTGTGGGCTGAAGAGGAGCGTGACGGTCTGCTGTCCGCTCAGCGGTACGTCGAAGGGGGCCGTGGGCGACAGGATCTGCACCGGGCCGCCGTTCGTGCCCAGGGCCTTGACGCGCAGAGATCCCGTGCCGAGGTTCTGGATCACCAGCGTCCGCTGCGCCGTCTGCTTCGCCGTGACCGTGCCGAAGTCCACGCTCGCGGGGGTCACCCGGATCACGGGGACGGGTCCGGCCCCGACCGTCGCGACGTCCGTGGCGGTTCCGTTCCCCGGGTTGGGATCGGTCTCCGCTCCCGTGACCGTCGCCGTGTTCGTGAGGGTTCCGCTGCCGCGGGCCGTCGCCACGATCGTGATCGTGGCGCTGGCGCCGCCCGCGAGGCTGCCGAGGCCGCAGACGAGCGCGCCGCCGCCCGAGCAGCTGCCCTGGCTGGCCGTGGCCGACACGAACGTGACGCCCGAAGGCAGCGTGTCGGCCACGCTGACGCCGGTCGCGTCGCCGGGGCCGTTGTTCGAGACCCGGAGCGTGTACGTGATGCGGCTCCCTGTCGTGACGGGCTGCGGACTGTGCGACTTCGTGATCGAGAGATCGGCACCGGCGGCCGATTCGGTGACGACCGTCGTCGCGAAGGCCTGGCTGTTGCCCGGATTCGGGTCCGACGCTCCCGCGGAGACGGTGGCCTCGTTCGTCAGCGTGCCCGCCCGCGTCGCCGTGACGACGATCGTCACCCGCGCCGTGGCCCCGTTCGCGAGCTCGCCGATCCGGCAGATCACGGGTCCGGTGCCTTCACACGTTCCGGGAAACGCGACGGCGGAGACGAACGTGACCCCGCCGGGCAGAACGTCGGTCACGGTCACGGAGGGGGCCGCGTCGGGTCCGGCGTTGCGGACCGTGATGTCGTACCGGATCTCCCGCCCGACCGCCACAGTGGCGGGATCCGAGGCCTTCGTGATCGCGAGATCGGCCGTTCGGGTCACCAGCCGGAACGCGCCGCGGCCGTGCGTGTAGGCGAGGACGGTGCCCGGCGGGCCCGTCTTCAGGTCGTACACGGGGACGTTGGGCATTCCGGTGTCCGGCCCCATCTTCGTGAACGACGCGCCGTTGTCGACGCTGCGAAGGACGCCGAGGTCGGTCCCCACATAGACCGCACCGGGGTTGACGGGATCGAGGAGCACGGCGTTGTGGGGGAGATCGAGCCGCGCCCCGTTGATGCGAGGCGTGACGTCGATCCAGACGGGCATCGCGGCGAGCGCGTTGTCGGTGCGGAACAGATGGCCCGGAGCTGCGCCCGCGTCGAAGCCCGCGAAGGCCACCCAGAGGACGGACGGGTTGGTGGGATGGAAGACGACGTCGTTGATGACCTTGTCGGGCAGGGTTCCGCGAATCGAGATCCAGCTCGTGCCGCCGTCGGTCGTGCGCAGGATCTCGGGGCCCGCGGCGGCCACGTAGGTGTTGCAGTTCGGGGAGGAGGGCGGAAACCCGAAGGCCGTGACCGCCCTCTGGAACGGAGTGGCGGGGCCGTTGGCCCGCCACTGTGGGTCGATTCCCGAGAAGAGATCGTCGACGCGGTAGACGGTTCTCGTGCCCGTGAGGAAGACGTCGTCGTTCGTCGGGCACTTCGCGAGCCGGAGCGCGAACGGAAGGTTGTCCCTGTCGGCACCGAGGCCGTCGATGGCGTCCTCGAAGCGGGTCGCGCCCCCGTCGAGCGAGGTCTGTATCAGCCGGTTGCCCCAGATCGCGACCGCCTGGTGGAGGGGCGTTCTCGTGGCGTAGATGCTGTCGCCGCCGTCCCCGCCCGCGATCCCCTTCCAGCGCCGCGTGCCCGCCCAGGCCTCCACTCCGTTGTCCTGGCTGCCCCCCAGCGCGGCCTCGGGGTTCGTAGGGTGGAGGCTGCCCTTGAAGAACTGGGTGATCGCGAGGTTGGTGTTGTGGTCCGCCCAGCTGGCCCCCGCGTCGGTGCTGCTCCACACGCCTCCGTCGTTCCCCGCGTAGAGCACCGTTGGGGGAGCGAGCTGGAACACCGGATCGGCGAACACGTAGAACGGATCGGTCCGGCCGCCCGTCAGCTCGCTGCGGAAATCGAGGTTCACGATGGTGGGGAGCGCGTAGTGCCCTGCGGAGTAGCCGTTGCTCGTGTAGGAGCTGAGCGACTTCACCTGACACGACAGGCTGATCGGGTAGGTCGCGCTCTCGCCGGGACGGAGCTGGGGCGTTCCCTTCTGCATCGTGCATTCCGGCTGTCCGGGAAAGTCCCGGTCGTCCCGCAGGATGTCCATGGTGAACCGCACGTCGAAGGCGCCCGTGGAGGGTGCCGTGAAGGTCACGGAGCCCTGGTAGGAGACCGTGATCGGCGTGTCGAGGATGAGGCGGTTCGTCGAGGAATCGAACGCCGCGCGCGCGACGCGATCGGGTGACACGGACAGCGCGCCCGAGCCCGAGAACGTGCCGAAGCGCGCGTCGCAGGGCGTGAGGCCTGAGTACGAAACGGGGGTGCCCGAGGGGACGTCCGTGTGGACCCGGCCGCCGCCCGAGCTGATGCCGCACCATTGGAGGTCGTTGTGGACGGCCTTGAACGCGAGCGGACCCTCCGTCGCGGCGGAGGGTCCGCCCGTCGTCGTCTGCACGAGAGCGTGCTGGTCGGCGTGGATGCCCTTCATGGGATCGCTCGATACGTCCGCCCACTGTCGCGAGGTCCTGGTACAGCTCGAGCATCGCCAGAGAGTGACGCCGCCCGCGTAGAGGAGGTCCGGGTCGTTGCGATCGACGAGGAGCCTGAGGTTGTAGAAG
>JAEUQS010000124.1 GCA_016789625.1 Acidobacteriota bacterium
GGATCTGGTCGCGGACCTGCTTCCCCAGATAGCCGAAGATCGTGTACGGACGCCGGGCGGCCGCGGCCTTGAAGAAATACGCGAGGAAGCCGTGGAGCTCGGCGCCCGAGTGGTTCACGCCGGTGAGGCAGCCGCCGCGGAAGATCCCCGTTTTCATTCCGAAGTAGCGTCCGTATTCCTGGCACAGCACGTCGGCGGCGACCTTGCTCGCTCCGAAGAGACTGTGCAGCGACTGGTCGATCGGAAAGCTCTCGGCGATTCCCTCGGAATACGAGGGATCCGCGTAGTCCCAGCGGGTGGGAAGCTCGTCGAGCGCGATGCGGTTGGGGGCGTCGCCGTAGACCTTGTTCGTGCTCATGAATACGAACGGGGCCTCGGGCGCGTAGCGGCGCGTCGCCTCGAGGAGGTTCAGCGTTCCGACGGCGTTCGTGTCGAAATCCTCGAAGGGCATGCGGGCCGCGAGGTCGTGGGAGGGTTGCGCGGCGCAGTGGATGATGGCGTCGGGACGGATCTCCTCCAGCGCGGCGAGCATGGCGGCCCGGTCGCGGATGTCCTCGTGCCGGTGGACGAAATCGGGGAGATCCTGCTTCAGTCGCTCGAGGACCCAGGTGGTGTCGCCGTCCTTCCCGAAGAACAGCATCCGCAGGTTGTTGTCGATGCCGTAGACCTTGTGCCCCTGCGATGCGAAGTATCGGACGGCCTCGGAGCCGATGAGCCCGCTGCTTCCTGTGACGAGAAAACGCAATGCCGACCTCCAGGAGGGGAGCAGCCACTTGGTGCGGCTCCAGGCGTTCCGCCCTTCGCACCCGCCCCCGAGCCCGATCAGCCTACCACGGACCCCTCTGGCGCCCCGTGCGCTCCGTCCGCTCCCAGCCAGCCTCGGAGGCGCTCGAAGACGCCCGGGTCGTCGAGGAGCGCGAAGTGATCGAGGCCCTGGAAGACGGCCGTGCGCTCCGCTGGAATCGACAGCGACCGCAGGGGGTCGCCGTGCCGGCCGAGCGCGCTCGGCACCGAGACGAGGCCGTCTCCGGTCCGGCGTCCCTTTGCCGAGGCCTTGGATGCCGCGACGGCGAAGTACGACGGACCCGCGGGGAGCGGCAGGGGCGCCCGGGGGTCGTGGGTGTGGTCGCGGTCGGGCCGCTGCCAGTCCTCGTCGCGGAGGTTGCCGTGCCGGAGGTCCCGGATGCCCGAGCTGCGGATCCGCCCGAGTCGCGCGATGGGGGCCGAGTACGGGCTGATCGAGCCGAGGATCACGACCCAGTTCCCCGCGCGCTCGAGGGCCGCGCCGTGGTGGGGTGTGCCCAGGAAGACGACCTTCGTCAGGAGTCGCGGCCAGGAGGCACCCGCCAGAGAGGCGGCGTGGAGAGCGCTCCGCGCCACGAGGCCGCCCATGCTGTGCGCCACGACGACGAGCTCGCGAACCGGGACGGGCCACTCCCCGGTCAGCCGTTCCAGCGCCGCGGACAGCGCGTGCCCGTTCGTCGAGATGTGGAGCCCGGTGTTGTAGTTGACGTACACGGGCTTGAAACCGAGCTCGAGGCCCAGCGCGGCTCCGTGGTCGTGCCCGTTGCGGCTCCACTGCAGATCCCCCATGCAGAGACCGTGAACCATGAGGAGGAGCCGGTCTCCCGTGGAGGTCTCCGGCGTCAGGAGTCGGCCCGCGGCGCGGAGCTCCAGGGGAATCGCGAGCGCGCTGCCCGTCTCGGCGAGGTAGTCGCCGATGACGCCGTTGAGCGCGGCCAGCACCGCTTCCCGCCGCGGCGACGAATCCGTGGGGCAGAGGAGCGGCGTCAGCCGGGAGAGCGCGGCGTCGAGGCCGAGGCCCACCGCCCGGGTCACGCCGCGAACGCTGCCGTACACGAGCCGCGGGATGCCGCGAGTCCCGCCCTCGCGGGAGGGGCCGACGATGGGCGCCAGCCCGGAGATGTTGCGGTGCAGCTCCTCGACCACGTCCGTCAGGCCCGCGACGGCGTCGACGACGAGCCGCGTCGCGCCCTGGAGGTCGGAGGCACCGGATCGCTTGAGGGAGCCGCTCACGTCGCCCGAACGATACCCCCCGGCGCCCGGTCTCAGACGGGGCTGTCCTCCCTCCCGAAGCGCTCGAGGGAGGAGACGAACGCCTCCGCCCGCGCGAGGCTCTGCCCCGCGACGTCCCGCAGGAGGCGCTGGACGAGGGGGGAGCCGTTCATGCGGCCCGCGTAGCGCCGCGAGACCACCAGCCCCAGGAGGATGACCACGAGCCCGAGGATCACGTTGGCGGCGAGGTACGGGAGGCTGAGGATCTGATAGACGTCCACCCCGAGGAGACCGAGCCCCACGATGAGGAGCGGCATCCACGCGAGCGGCGCGAGGAGCAGCGTCCAGGTCCAGACCCGCACCCGCAGGACCCGCACGGCCGCGAGCCGCTTCTGGATCCCGACGACGGGCGCGGCGTAGTCCACCTCGCCGAGGAGGACGAGCTGCCGGACGCAGGATCCGAGCGAGGCGATCAGGCCGAGGTGGAGGAGGATCGCAGGAGCGGCGAAGCGGAGCTCCCGGAGGTGGTCCGCGAGAAACGACCCGACGAGCAGGAGGCCCAGCGCGTCGAACGCGATCTCGATCCACAGGAGGCGCCGGAGTCCCCGGGTCGCCGTCCCGGCCTTGCCGAGAACGGTTTCGCGAAAGAGGTGCGTGTCGAGCCTCAGGCTGGCCGAGAGCTGCTCGTCCCTCTTCTTCCAGAGCGCTTCGAGGTTTTCGAGTTCCATGCCGTCCTTCCGTTTCAGCCCGCCCGCGAGAGATCGCGGCGGAGCTTCTGCTTGAGCCGGGTGAGCTTGGTCCCGACGTTGGTTTCCGAGATGCCGAGGATCTCGGCGATGGCGTCGTAGCGGTGGCCGTCGAGATGCAGGATGAGGAGCGCGCGGTCCAGCTCGTCGAGCCGCTCCATGGCCTCGTGAAGGAGGCGCAGATCGTCGTCCGGGGGGCCGCCGGGGCCGGCCACGAGCTCGAGCAGGGCCGGCTCTCCCGGAACCAGGTGCCGCGTCCTCGCGGTCTCGCTCCGGAAGTGCGAGATCGCGACGTTGAGGGCGACGCGGTACATCCAGGTCGAGAACTTTCCGCGGCCGTCGAAGCGCTCGAACGATCTCCAGAGCTGGACGGCCATCTCCTGCACGAGGTCCTGCCGGTCCTGCGCCGTCCGCGTGTAGGACGACGCCACCTTGTGGAGGATCTTCTTGTGCTCCGAAAGGAGACCCAGGAACCGTTCCTCCGAAGACATCCGGTCTCCCTTCTCCCCCCATGATTCGCCCGGGAGCCGGAAAAATCACACGCGTATCCTCGCGAACGTGAGAACGGACGCGGAACGCCTCGGCGCGCGCCCCTCCGTCGAGACCTTCCGGTTCGTGCTGGCCCTCTGTGGTGTGGGTGCGGGGGCCGCGGCCTTCGCGATCGCGTTCCGGGCGGCCATGGCGTTTCTCATCGCGCGCCTCTACGGGAGCCAGGATCTCCTCTCTGCGTTCCGCGGGCTGTCCCCCGCCCAGCGGCTGCTCTTTCCCATAGCGGGTGGCGTCCTCGCGGGCCTCTTCGCGACGCTCGCCCGGAGGTTCGGCTCGGGCGCCGGGGTGGGCGACGTGATGGAGGCCGTGGTGATCGGGCACCGCCGCATCTCGCTCCGCGGCACGCTCACCAAGGCGCTCGGCGCGTTCTGCGCCATCGCCGGCGGCGGCTCCGTGGGCCGGGAGGGGCCGATCATCCAGATGGGCGGCAGCCTCGGCGGCACGCTGGGACGGCTCCTCGACGTACGCGACGAGAGGATGCGGACGCTCGTCGCCGCGGGCACCGCGGCCGGCTTCGCGGCGGCCTACAACACGCCGTTCGCCGCCATCCTCTTCGTCATGGAGGTCGTGACCGGCGTCGTCGCGCTCGACGCGCTCCTGCCGACCGTCGTCGTCACCGTGTTCGCCACGATGCTCACACGCCTCGCGATCGGGAGCGGTCCCATCTACGGACAGCGGGTCTTCGCGGTGGAGTCGAGCGCCGAGCTCCTGGGCTACCTCGTCCTGGGCCTCCTCGCCGGCGTTCTCGCGCATCTCTTCCTCGAGCTGCTGTCGCGCGGGGAGCGGCTCGCGGAGAAGACGCGGCTCCCGGCCTGGGCGCGGGCGGGAGCGGGAGGCGCGCTCGTGGGACTCATCGCGCTGGGGCTGCCCGAGGTCGTCGGCAACGGCTACGAAACCGTCAACGTGATCCTCGCGGGGGGGATCCCGCTCGCCGTGCTGGGCTTCATCTTCCTCGGCAAGGCCGTCGCCACGACGGCGTCGGTTTCCTCCGGCGCGCCTGGCGGGGTCTTCACGCCCACGCTGCTCCTCGGCGCCTGCCTGGGCAGCGCGTTCGGTCACGCCGTGGTCGCCCTCAACCCGCAGGCGGGGCCGCCCGAGGCGTACGCCCTCGTGGGGATGGCGGCGTTCTGCGGCGCCACGACGCATGCGCCGCTGATGGCCGCCGTTCTCGTGTTCGAGCTGTCGGGCGACTACGCGATCGTGCTGCCCCTCCTTCTCGCGACCGGCGTGTCGACGCTCGTCTCGCGCCACCTCCGGGAGGACTCGATCTACGAGGCCGAGCTCCGCAGACGCGGGTACGCCTGGGAGGTGACGCTCACGGGCCGGCATCTCACGGCCGTGCCCGAAGCGGAGGCGCCGCGGCCCGCTAGCGCTTCGTGATGCTGAACTCCCCGAACTCCGTGACGCTGTCGGTCTTGGACCAGAGGCCCAC
>JAEUQS010000153.1 GCA_016789625.1 Acidobacteriota bacterium
CGCTTACCCGAAGACGGCCTCCGGCTCCTGCCTCATGACGGAATCGCCGAGTCCCGTGGCCGCGGATCAGCTCCGGGAGCTGGGCCTCTCGGTGCTTCCGCCCAAGGCGTGATCCGCACGTTCGTCACGCGCCCCGGCACGGGCGATCCGAAAGGATCGCCTGAGGCAGTCCTTCCGGACTGCCCGGCGGTCACGAAGGTGGTCGCGGGGCCGGGTGCCGCGGCCCGCCTCGCTCGCGAGCTGCCGCGAATCGCGAAGGGCCGCTGGTTCGTGGTCTCCTCGAAGCCGGTCTTCGATCGGCACGGCGACGCGCTTGCGGGGGCCGGGCTCGTGGACCCGCCCGTGCTCGTGCCCGACGGCGAGAAGGCCAAGACGTGGAAGGCTCTCGGCGAGCTCCTCGATACGCTGGTCTCGCGGGGTCTCCGTCGCGATTGCGGCCTCGTCGCGCTGGGCGGCGGAACGGTCGGCGACGTGGCGGGTCTCGCCGCCGCTCTGGCGCTTCGCGGCGTGCCGATCGTCCAGATGCCCACGACGCTTCTCGCCGCGTCGGACAGCGCTCTGGGCGGCAAGACGGCCGTGGATCTCCCGGCCGGCAAGAACCTGGCGGGCGTCCTGCACCACCCCGCGCTCGTGCTGGTGGACACGAATTTCCTCGCGACCCTGCCCGATCGCGACGTGCGCTCGGGTCTCGCGGAGATCGTCAAGACGTCGTTCCTGGACGTGGGCTTCCACCGCCGGATGGGCGGTCTCCTGGCGGGGCTCGGCGCCCGGGATCCGGGCGCGCTCGCCGAAGGGGCCTGGCGTTCCCTCCGGGTGAAGGCCGGAGTCGTGGCCCGCGACCCAGAGGAGCGCAGCGGGGCTCGCTTCGTGCTGAACCTCGGTCACACCGCCGGGCACGCGCTCGAGACTGCTTCGGGGCATCGTCTCAGGCACGGAGAGGCCGTTGCGTGGGGTCTGCTCACGATTCTCGAGCTCTCGCGGGAGCGGGGCCTCCCGGAGCGCGAGGCCCGGCTGATGACGCAGCGGGTGATGGAGCTCGTGAACCCTCCGAAGCTCTCTCCCAGGACGCTCGCCACCTGGCCGGCCTTCCTGGGCGCGGACAAGAAGGCCGACGCGGCGGGCCTGCGTGTGGTGACGCTCGAGGCGGCGGGCCGGCCACGGGTCGAGAGGGCCACGCCGCAGGAGATCGCCCGTGCCTTCGAACGTGCGCTTCGGGCATACAATCTCGGCTGAGCGGGGAGCGTCTCGGGCTCCCTGTTTGCGGAGTGCGTGAAGCGTAATGGCGCTCGGAAGAGTTCCCCGGCTCAGGATTCTGACGGCCCTGCTCGGGACGCTGGTGATCGTCTCGATCCTGCCCCTCGTGCTCTCGAACCTGGCGCTCGTGAACGTGAATCGCGGCGCGCTCCAGACGGGTGAGTCGAAGTACCTCTCCCGCAGCGCGGTGACTCTGGCGGAAAACACCGCCACGTACCTGCGGAATTCGGAGACCCAGCTCCGCAAGATCGCCGACGCTCTGCGCCTCGCGTCCTCCGTCGCGCCCAGCCGCAATGCCTTCCAGTACGCGGGCGAGAGCGGCTTTCTCTCGGAGTTCGTGGAGGCCGACGTGAACCTCCTGGTGCTCCGTGCTCTGCCGGCCGAGGGGCTCGGGGGTGTGGCCCAGCAGCTCCCGAGCGACGTGCCCCTCGGCGAGAACCTCGAGGCGGAGCTTTCCCGCGCGCGCGCCGCGGCCCTCCGCGGAGAGATCTACCAGAGCGAGGCTCTGAAGCCCCAGGTGTTCCCCGATGGCGGGCTCGTGATGGGCGTGCCCGTGACGGCCGGCGCGGGCGCCGCAGCGACCGGAGCCGTCGTGGCATTCCTTTCTCTCACGCCGGTGAAGGGCTGGCTCGAGGACGAGGCCAAGCGCGGCGGCGTTTTCACGTACGTCGTGGACCGGCGGGGCCGCCTGATCCTCTCGAGCGACCCGGCCTCCGTGCCGCCTCCCGACCAGCTCCGGCGCGTCGAGCTGGTGAGCGAGTTCATCACCAATCCCGGCCGTATGACGACGTCGTACACGCGGGGCGAGGGAAAGCTCGCCCGGAGCATCCTGGGCACGCTCGCCCCGGTGGAGTCCGTGGACTGGGGCGTGATCGTCGAGAAGGACGAAGCCAGCGTCTTCGCCTCGGTGAAGCAGATGACCGTGTACGCGACGCTCGCCGTCGTGCTCGCCCTCGTCTTCAGCACCATCGTCGCGCTCTTCGCGGCACGGGCGCTTTCGCGGCCCGTGGTGGAGCTCGCCGGCAAGGTGAGATTGATCGCCGACGGCAACTACAAGCAGCGCGTCGAGGTGAGGGGAGCCACCGAGATCGCCGCTCTGGCCGAGAGCTTCAACGCGATGACCGATTCGCTCGAGTCGTCGATCCAGAAGCTCAAGCAGGCGGCCAAGGAGAACCAGGAGCTCTTTCTCAACTCGATCCGCACGCTCGCGGCCGCGATCGACGCGAAGGACCCGTACACGCGCGGCCACTCCGAGCGCGTGGCCCGCTACGCCGTGGCGATCGCCAAGCACATGGACATCTCGCTGGAAGACGTGAGGCGCGTGCGCATCTCGGCTCTCCTCCACGACGTGGGCAAGATCGGCATCGACGACCGGATCCTGCGCAAGCCCACGGCGCTGACCGACGAGGAGTTCCAGGTCATGAAGACGCACCCGGTCACGGGAGCGCTCATCATCGGCCAGATCAAGCAGCTCCGGGATATCATCCCGGGCATCAAGCACCATCACGAAAAGTGGGAGGGCGGCGGCTACCCCGACGGTCTCGTCGGTGAGGACATTCCGATGCTCGCCCGAATCGTGACGGTCGCGGATACTTTCGACGCCATGACGACGACCCGCCCGTACCAGAAGGCCATGCCCCTCGACTACGTCACCTCCCGCATCACCTCGTTCTCCGGCACCCGTTTCGACCCCAAGGTCATCGACGCGTTCCGCAAGGCGCACGAAGCCCACGACATCGAGGTCGTCGGCGAGGCCGCCCGCGTCGCGATGGCGGCCTCCGCGTGATGCGCGGAACGCTCGCGCGGGCGAACGCCCTTCTCCTCGCCGCACTCGTTTTCGCAAGCTGCCAGTCGACGAAGAACCCGGCGAACCAGGCCCCCACGAACCCCGTTCTCCAGGATCTGCTCGACTACCGCAACGGCGTCGCGATGATCCACGACGGCCGGATCGACGAGGCCATCGTGCTCCTCCGCAGGGCGCGCGCGGTGAACCCTCTGGAGCCGGGAATCCCCAACGCGCTCGGGCTCGCGCTCCTGTACAAACGGGACTTTCCCATGGCCATCGCCATGTTCAACGAGGCTCTCCGGCTGGACTCGAACTACGTCGAGGCCCTCAACAACCGGGGTGTCGCGTACATGGAGACGTCCCGGCTCGACGACGCCGAGAAGGACTTCCGCACCGTCACGGGCGCGATGGCTCCCGCGACCGAGAAACGCTCCGCCTATTACAACCTCGGCATGATTCACAACCGCAGGCAGGAGTGGATGGAGGCCGAAGCCGAGTTCACGTTCGCGATCCGTGAGGATGCGCGTCACCTCGACGCCTACCGCGAGCGCGGCCTCGCCCGGTCGAAACGCGAGAACTTCGGAGCCGCCCTCGAGGACTTCATCTTCGTGCTGCGCGAGGAGCCGAAGAACGTGATCGCGAACTACCAGGCAGCCCTCTGCCTGCTGGCCCAGGGCCGCCGCGACCTCGCCACGAAGTACATGGAGAGAGCCGTGGCGGCCGGACCCGAGACGGAAGAGGGAAGGCGCGCGAAGAGGTTCCTCGCCAACGAGACGTACCTGATGGAAAAGCGGTGAGCGCCGTGATCGGTGACGCGGTGAACAAGTGAGCCTCGACTCCCATCTCAGCCGGTTTCTCACCGTGCCCGGTGCCATCGCCGCGGCGTTCCTGGATCCCCAGGGCGCACCGGTCGCCGAAGTGGGAAACACCGAGGCGATCGAGGTCCTGGCGGCCTTCCAGTCCGTGTGGCTCGGAGACCTCGCCCGCGCGGCGTCCCGAGCCGGGCTGCCCGAGGTCGACGAGCTCCTCATCGATTTCGAGGAGCGGCGCGTCCTCGCGGCCGTGGTCGTCGAAGGCTACTTCCTGCTCGTCGTGCTCGAGAGAGACGGCCTGGCCGCTCAGGCGCGGGCTCTCCTCCCGGAGATCCGGGAGCAGCTCGTCGCCGAGTTCGCCTGACGATCGAACCACCCCGATGGCTGATTCGAAACCCACGATATTTTCCCGCCTGAAGCGCGGCCTCTTCATGACCCACACCGAGCTGATCTCGCGTGTGGGCGAGGCCATCAAGTCGAAGTTCGAGCCCGATCCACGGGCCCTCGAGGCGCTCGAGGAGGCGCTGATCCTGGCCGACGTCGGACCGTCCACGGCCAGGGAGCTCGTGGAGGCCGTTCGCGAGGAAGCCGGCCGCAAAGGCTCCGAGGAGGCAGGGCTCGTGCGGCGCGTGCTCCGCGCCGAGATCGCATCCCGTCTCACGCCGAAAGAACCGGCTCCGGCTCCGGTTTCCAAGCCCAGGGTCGTCCTCCTCGTGGGCGTGAACGGAACCGGCAAGACGACGACGACCGCGAAGCTCGCAGCCCGCGCGAGGCAGGCCGGACAGCGAGTCGTCCTCGCCGCCGCCGAAACCTTTCGCGCGGCCGCGATAGATCAGATACGCATCTGGTCCGAGCGCATCGACGCCACTTTCGTC
>JAEUQS010000154.1 GCA_016789625.1 Acidobacteriota bacterium
GTTCGAGGAGCAGGGAACCGCGGCGCTCGTGGAAGAGCGCATGCTCGAACGCGGCTTCACGGTGCGGACGGCCCTCGGCCGCACCGGAATCGCCGCGCTCTACGACACCGGCGTCCCCGGCCCCGTGATCCTCCTGCGCGCCGACCTCGACGCGCTGCCGCTGGCCGAGAAAACGGGGCTCCCCTTCGCGGCGACGAACGGAAAGATGCACGCCTGCGGGCACGATGGCCACGTCGCCGCGCTGGACGCCGCGGCCGATCTGCTGATCCTCGACCCACCCGCCCGGGGGGCCGTGGTGTTCGCGTTCCAGCCGGCGGAAGAGGGGGCCGGCGGCGCGACCGCGATGATCGCGGACGGGGTGCTCGAGAACCCGCAGCCCGATGGCGTTTTCGGCATCCATCTCTGGACCGGCCTCCCGGTGGGCTCGGTGGCGCTGCCCGCCGGCCCGATGATGGCCTCCGTCGACGAGTTCAAGGTCGAGGTGACCGGCGCCGGCGGCCACGCGGCCTCGCCGCACGAGGCCCGCGACGTGATCGTCGCGGCCGCGCACGTCGTGCAGGCGCTCCAGACGATCGTCTCGCGGCGCATCTCGCCGCTCCATCCCGCCGTCGTCTCGGTGACGACGATCCACGGCGGCACGGCGTTCAACATCCTGCCCGAGGCCGTCACGCTCGGCGGCACCTGCCGCGCGTTCGACCCCGAGGCCGTGACCGCCCTCCCCGAGCTCGTGGCCGAGACGGCGCGTGCCGCGGCCGCGGTGCTGGGCTGCACCGCGACGACGCACTACACGCGTACGAACGGTCCGCTGGTGAACGCCCGGGGGCCCGCGGAGCGGGCCGCCCGCGTGGCCCGGGGCGTGCCCGGCATCGCGCACGTCCTCACCGAGTACCGCACCATGGGCGGCGAGGACTTCTGCGAGTTCCTGGACAAGGTGCCGGGCTCGTTCGCGTTCGTGGGCGCGGCCAAGGACCCTTCGAAGCCGGGTCCGCCGCACCACGCCCCCGAGTTCGACTTCCACGAGGACGCCCTCGCCGTCGCGGCCCGTCTGCACGCGGCCGTGGCCCGGGACTTCCTGGCTTCTTGATCTTCGCCCTGGTGCTCTACGGGGCCGCCGTCCTCGCGATCGGCGTCCGCGCGTCGCGCAAGGCGGGTGAGAGCCGCGAAGAGTTCCTCGTCGCGGGCCGGAGCTTCTCGCCGCTCATGGCCTGGGCCGGGCTCTCGTCCACGGTCATCGGCGGCTCGACGACCCTCGTCCTCGCGTCGCTCGTCGCGCAGAAGGGCCTGCCCGGGCTGTGGCTGGACTTCGCGGGCGTGCTCGGGCTCCTCGCGCTCGGGCTCTTTCTCGCGCGAAAGGTGCGCGAGAGCCGCGCTCTGACGATCTCGGAAGTGATCGGCCGCGCGTACGGGCCCGCGGTGCGGAAGATCGCCGCGCTGCTCGTCGTCCTCGCGTCGATCGTGTGGTTCGCGCTCCTCACGCAGGCGACCGAGGCCGTGCTCACGGCGATGACGCCGTGGAACCCGACGCGGGTCCTCGTGGGCACGGCCGTCCTCTTCGTCGCGTACACCACACTGGGCGGCCAGCGCGCCGTGGTGGGCACCGACGTCGTGCAGCTCACGCTCATGGTCGTCGCGCTCCTCGGAATCGCGGTGCCGCTCGCGCTCGTGTCGCTCGCGAAGACGGGCTGGCCCGTGACGCACCTCGTCTTCCCCACGAGCGCGGTGTACCGATGGACCGACGTCGCCGCGGTCCTCGTTCTCGTAGGCCTCCCGCACGCGGTGGGGAGCGACGTTTGGTCGAAGCTGCTCTCGGCGAGGGACGAGCGCGCGGCGCGCACGGCCGCTCTCGGCGCGGCCGCGTCGAAGCTCGTCTTCGGCCTCGGCACCGCCACGATCGCGCTCGCCGGCGTGGCGCTGGGCTTCAGGGCCTCCCCGGCGCTCTATCCGCAGACGCTCGTCGCGCTCGCGGGCGAGACGCTGGCGCCCGTGCTCCTCGTGGCGCTGGTCGCCACGATGCAGACGTCATCGGACTCGGTGCTGCTGTCGGCCTCGGCCGCGACGGCGCACGATCTGCTGCCGGGGCTGCCGCCGTGGGCCACGCGCGTCCTCGTCGTCGGGTACGGCGTCCTCGGCCTCGTGGTGGCGCTCGCGCTCCGCGACGTGGTCGCGACGTTCCGGCTGGGCTACACGATCTTCGCGGCGGGCCTGATCCTGCCCACTCTCGTGGCGTTCCTGCCCGGCGTCACGTTGTCGCGCACGTTCGCGGGGCTCGCCATGGCCGGAGGCGGGGGCGTGGCCCTGGTCGCGGCGCTCCTGGCGCTTTCGGGCCGTCCGCTCGGACCGGATCCGGTCCTCCTCGGTACGGGCGCGAACCTGCTGCTGATGCTCCCGGGGCTGCGAACGCGCCGCTAGAACTGTTCGCACTCTGCGACGAGATCGAAGCCGAAGACGACGGGAACGACGCCGAGGATCTGGACTCTCTTGTTGATCTTGACCGATGCCCTTCGCCACGAGCCCTTGTATTGGATCTCGAACGTCGTGCCCTCGAAGTCGAACCCCTCTGCGCGGCAAGCTGCCAGCACGGCCGCCGGGACCTTCTTGTCCTCGCCCTCTCTCCCGCACCAGATGTGCCTCGTGGATGAGCGGACCCGGTCAAGGCTCCGAAACAAGAGGCCAATCTGAACGAGTGGGACCAGCGTCGTCAGGACGCAAAGGGCTGCGACTACCGGAACAGCGAGTCTCTTCACGCTTAGCGCTGAACGGCGACGGCCGGGGAGCGTTCCCCGAACCCGAAACCGTTGATTCCCTCGACCGCGGCGAGCTCGAAAGCGTCCTCACTCCAGCGCTGGCCCCTCGGGACCGTCGCGACAGGCGCGTTCCGCCCGGCGCGACCGATGTGGAGGAGGCCCTGGCCGCGGCGTGGGTTCCCCATAAGGAAGAACCCGGCGTGGTCGGCTTGACCGTGCGCATCGGTGCCGAAGCCCGCTGGGTCGACGCCTCCCTGCTCGCCGATCCGCGCCGATGCCAGCGCCGGCAGAGGCGAAGGAAGTGCCGCGGCACATCTCTTCATGCGTGACCTCCGGATGAGTCTCTACCGGTCCATCACGGGCAGATAGGCGCGCCACGGACCGACGGCGTCGCGATACTGCTTCGCCATCACGCGGGTCACTTGGGCGAGGTGCCCGAGGTCGTGCGCGACCCAAGTCGCCAGGAGCTGCCGCAGCGTGACCGCGCCGAACGCCGGGTGCTCGCCTTCGAGCGCGAGCTGCGCTTCAGTCAGTTTCCAGCCGGTGAGCGTCGCGAGGTTCGCGGCGCGAAGCCGGTCGAGCTCGTCGAGGAGCTGAGCGAGAGACTTCCCCTCGCTCTCGCGAAACTGCGCGAACCGGTCGAACGGTGTGAACCTGCGATCAGGTCCCTGCTCGAGGATGATTCGCGCACGCGGAATCCAGTCCGCGTTCTCGCCGTGGATCAGGTGACCCAGGACGACATACGGGCTCCACGTGTCCGGGCCCTCGTCCGAATCCGTCCACTCGGGTCCAAGCCCTTCGAGCAGTGCGCGCAGCGTGTTCGGCGTGCGTTCCAGGATGGCGATGGCGGCCGGGAGGGCGAAGTCCATGGACGTCTCCGTGCGCCCGATAATGCACCCGATGTCGTCGCCCGAAGTTCAGCGGTTCATCGCGCCGTTCCT
>JAEUQS010000157.1 GCA_016789625.1 Acidobacteriota bacterium
AGGACCTTCTTCGGCTTTGCGGGGCGGGCTGCCCTGGTCGCATCATAGTTCGTTCGCTCGGGGTGGCCCAGGTTGGTTTTAGGGCCGAAAAACCTCAGCCGAGGCGTCGGACCTTCATCGTGAGGTCGATCGCCTCGTGCCGGCCCCTGGAGAGCACGTCGCTCTCGTAGTCCTCGCGGCGGCACGTGAGCACGACCACCTGGATCATCGTGGCCGCGCGGGACAGCGCCTCGTGGAACCATTCGAGCTTCATGCGGTCGCTGTGGACGAGCTGGTCGTCCAGGATGATCGCGCTGCCGAGCCGCTCGGCGATCGCGAGCCGGAGCAGCGTCGCGAGCTGATCGCGGGTACCCGCCGAGAGTGCGTCCACGGCCCGCGGGCCGCCCCCGGCCTCGATGTTCTCGACCTTCAGGTTCGGGTCCATGGCGAGCGCCCCGTAGCGGCTTCCGGTGAGCGCCGTGAACCGCTCGGCCACCTCGCCCGCGAGGGCCTTGCCGATGTGCTGGGCGCCCTCGGCCTCACAGTCCTTGAGCGTGTCGCGGAGGAGCTTCCACGCCGCGGCGTCCCGTTCGAGCGCCTTCTGCTCCTCGACCTTTTGCGTCTGTCCTGCCTTGAGCGCGGCGTGCCGCTCCCGCGCGACGGCGCCCCCCACGCGGATCAGCTCGCCCTCGGCCTGCTGGAACTCGCCGCGCCTCGCGAGGTGCTCTTCGGCCAGCCGCGCGGCCGCGGCCTCGGCAGTCGCGAGATCGGGAACGGACGCGGGCAGCGCCGCGCGCTCCTTCTCGCGCTCCCGAACGGCCTCCTCGGCCCGCGCGAACGGCAGAGAGTCGGCATGCGCCCGGGCGGCCTCCAGCTCGCCCCGCGCCTGGTCCCGGGCAGAGCGCGCCGCGGCCACAGTCTCCTCGGCCTCCCGAGTGCCGGCCACAGCCCGCGCGAGGGCCGCCTCGGCTTCCTCCATCCGCGCCTTGGCGGCCAGCACGGCCTTGCCGGCCGCGCCCTCCAGCTCGACGAGCTCCTTGCGCAGCGCGGCGTCGCGGGCCGCGAGCGCCGCGACGTCTGTGGCGACCGCCTTCAGGCACTCCGCGGGATCCTCGCCCAGCACAGTGCGCAGGCGATCGGCTTCCTTCTGTGCCGCCTCGACTGTGGACGCCATCTGCACCAGCTGCCCGTCGAGGCCGGCGAGCTCGGACCGCGCCGTGTCGAGGCGCGCCTTGGCCGCGGCCTCCCCGGCTTCGAGGGTTCTCGCGGCGCGCTCGGTCTGCGTCTCCCAGGCGGGACCCACCTTCTTCACGATGGCGGCGAGGGCGTCCCTGTCTTTCCCTTCGAGGGCCGCCTCCAGATCCTTCGCACGGCGCTCCAGCTTCGGGGCGTCGCCCAGCCGGGCCTCGACCTCCGCGGCCCTTTCGAGGAGCTGTCGCGCGTCCTTCTCGAGAGCGTCGGCCTTGCGGAGCGACTCGTCTGCCCGCGCGCGAGCGTCTGTGAGCGCAGCGGCAGACGTCAGTCCCGCGAGCGTGAGCACCGGACGGGCCTCAGCGTTCCAGCGCGCACGCAGCGCCTCGGCCCGCTGGCGCTTCGCGGCGTCGCCCGCGAGGATGCGCACGCGCGCGATCTCGCCGATCACGAGCTCGAGCGCGCGACTCGCCTCGACCGTCCCTTCGGCGGGCTTCTCCTCCCCGCCGTCGACGCGCACGCGCACGTCTGCGGACGTCGAGAGCGGCGTGATCGTGGCTGAAAGGCCGCCGCCCAGCGCGGCCTCGGCCACCTCGAGGTCGCGTTCGAGCTGGCGAATCGCGTTCGCCGTCTCCGCGTCGGGCAGCGGCTCCTCGGCGACCGTCGCGCGCAGAGTCCGTGCCTCGCGGCCCGCGTCCTCGGCGCGGCTCCGGAACGCCGCCGCGTCGCGCCGGGAGGTCTCGAGCGCGGCCACGGCGGCGGCCGCGTCGCGAAAGGCCCCGAACGCGAGGAGGTTGCGGAGCTGCTCGCGCTGGAGGCGCGTGTCCTCGAGCGCGCGGCCGTCCGCGTCGAGACGCTCCCGGGCCGCGGACGCCTTCTCGGCGAGCGCCTTCTGTTGCGCCGCGAGCTGCGCCGCCCGCGCCGCCTCGGACCGCGCCTGCTCGGCCGCGCGCTGGCGGGCGTCGAGCGCGAGCCGCTCGCTCTCCAGAGCAGCCAGCGCCTGCTTCAACTCCGCGGTCTTCACCGCCCGCTGGCTCGCGGCCTTCTGGCTCGCCGCCGCGAGGTGCGCGTCCTTCGCCGCATCGAACGCGGATCGCGCGGTGGACTCGGCCTCGCGAGCCGTGGCCAGCGCGGCTTCACTCGCACTCGCAGACTCTGCGAGAGCGGAGAGCGCAGCTTCCTTCTCCGTCACGCGGGCGCGCGCCTCGACGATGCGCGCCAGCTCGGCCCGCGCCGCCTCGAGCGCGCTGTCTGCCGCGGCCACCTGCCGGGCGATCTCGAGAGTCCGCGCCGCCGCGCGGCTCTCTTCGCCGGTCTCCTGCACCCGCGCGCGGAGCTGCTTGAGCCGGCCTTCCACCTCGTCGGTGAGGCGGAGCTGCCCGTCCACGGCGTCGAGCTCGGACTGCAGCTTCTTCACCTCTTCGGCGACCTTGAAGAGCGGCGTCGACTTGCCCCGCCGGAACCGGCCCGTGGGGCTGAAGTGCTGTTCGCACTCAGCCTCGGCCGCATCGAGGAGCTTCTTGAAACGCGGATCGCGCGCGAGGCCCTGCAGCGCGCGCGTGAGGCGCAGCCTTCCCGACTCGCCGGGGTCCGAGTCCATCTCGAGGCTCTCGCTGAGGATCGCGTCCACGTTGGTCTGCTCGGCGAGGAGCACGTTGGAGAGAAACGTCTCGGGCAGGCCGCGAACGCCGGCCTTTCCGCCCGGCGGCGGCGCACCCCACGAGAGCATCGCGCGGAGGCGCTCGTCCACCTCGCGTCCCTTGGCCTCGCCCACGAAATCGCGGCCGTCCTTGGAGGATTCGAGGAACGAGGATCCGCGGCTCCCGAACGTCTTGGACACGCGCCAGAAGCGCTCGTCCGCGTCCACGAACGTGAGCTCCACCTCGGGCTCGTATTCGCCTTGCCAGGGCCTGTGCTCCTCGGCCGCGGCCGACGTGTGCGGCAGCAGCAGCGCCGCGCGCACCGCCGCCGCGAGAGACGACTTTCCCAGATCGTTCGGTCCGTACAGAACGTTGAGGCCGCGGCCCAGCTCCACCTCGGCGTGCTCGATCCCCCGGAAGTGGTCGACCACGAGCCTCACGAAACGCATGGGTGTCAGGCCACCTTCCGCACGAGCGAATAGAGATGGTAGATCGCGCGCCGGGCCGTCTCCCCCTCTTCGCCTTCCTCCAGCTCCCGCAACCGCCTCACGGTGGCGCGGACGGCCTCGGGGAGGTCGGCGAAGAGCGCGTCGATGTCCCGGGTATCCAATGTGAGGCCCGTGCGGTCGAGCTTGAGGATGCCGGCCTTGGGACGCACGGCCTCGCTCCCCGCGAGCTCGCGGAGCAGGCGTTCGGCCTCTTCGTACTCGGTGGCCGGAAGGCACGCGACGACGCAAAGCTCGAGGACGCGTTGTGAAAGGTCGGTGCGCGCGGCGAGCTCACGCAGCTCCGCCAGGCTCTCGACGCGCACGGACTCCCAGCGCCATTTCGCGACGCGCTCTTTCGTGACGGTCACCTTGCGCCGCTGCGAGATGAACACCACGGCCACGTGTCCCGGCTCCTCGTCGGAGAACGACGTGGGCTCGGGCGCGCCGGGATAGACGGTGGGCTTCTCCAACGGAGGAAACACCCGGAAGCCATGCGTGTCGCCGATCGCGAGGTAGTCGAAGCCCCGCTGCACGGCGGCCTCGGGCGAGATGGGGAAGTTGGTCTGGAAGTCCTTCAGGTCGAACGTCGAGCCGTGCACGAGGCCCACGCGGATGCGCTCGTCGCCGTCGGCGCGGGCCGGGAGCGCGAGGGCGAGGTCTTTCTGTCCGGCCGAGGAGCGGCAGGGCGCGGCGCAGAGCACGGCGCCTTCCTTCAGCGTGAACGTGAAGTCGTCGCGGTCCACCACGTGGACGTGCTCGGGGAGCTGCTTGCGGAACGCGCTGGCCGGGTCCCACACGGAATCGGTCAGCAGCGGATCGTGGTTGCCGGGCAGGAGGAAGACCGGCCGCTTCGGCGACGCGCGCTTCTTCAGCACTGCGGCAAGGCCCTCGGACCACTGTGCGTCCGGGCGCGGCCCGTCGAAGAGGTCGCCGGCACAGAGCACGGCGTCGGCGAGCGACGAATCGGCGACGCCGAAGATCCGGTCGATCACCTCGAGGCGGGCCCGCATCAGCTCCAGCTCGTGCTCCTCGCGGAAGGAGCGGAAGCGCATGCCCAGATGCCAGTCGGCGGTATGTACGAACGTGAGGGCCACGTCGTCCTCCCTCATTCGAGCACCAGCTCCGTATCGAAGATCCGGGTCACCGTGGCGGGCGCGTAGCGCCGTTCGAGCAGCCGGTCGCGGCAGCGCCGATAGGTGTCGTCGTCGCGCCGCTCGAGCCGATCGATCTCGACCTCGAGCGTCTCGATCTCCTCGGACGCCGCCACGAGCGCGGCGTCGGCCTCAGCGCGCGCGGAGAGCGCGAGCGCGCCGTCGCGTCGGGCGCGGGCCTCGTCGGCCCGCCGCTCGAGGGCCGCCCTCTCGCCCCGCGCGAGGTGCAGCCGGTCGTCGAGGTAGCGCTCCACCTGCTCGAGCCCGCGATCGAAACGCGCGGCCTCGGACGCGGTCACACGCGCGCGCTCGGTGAAGAGCGCCTCCTCGATGACGTCCTCGAAGAGGTCGTTCGGCACGGCGGTGCCAGCACCGGGAACGTCGCGGAGGTCGCACGCGAGGAGGGCCTCGCTCGCTTCCGCCGAGATCGGGGATTCGTCGCCCGCGAAGAGCGCGAGGGGCAGCAACCGCTCCACGGGCTCGAGCCCGTCGTAGCGCACGCGCAGGAGCGCGAGCCGTCCGCGCCGCCCACGCCGTTCGCTGAGCTCGGCGGGCGCGTCGTCAGGGAGCGCGATGGCGACTGCGACGGAGCCGGCCGGAGCTTCACCCGTCCGCGCCGCGTCCACCGCGGCGACGACCAGCGGATGCGAGAGGTGGAGCGATTCGTGCTCCACCGAAGCCCCCACAGCCACCGTGAGACCTTCGCGCACGGCCTCGGGCAGAGCGGGGCTCGCCTCGATGCGGAGGAGCACGCCGTCCTCCCCGACGGTTCGTTCGAACGGAATCCCCGCGGCTTCGAGGTGCGCGGCGACGACCTGCTCGATGTCCGCGTCGAGGCCCGCGAGCGCGGCGGGCAGCTCGTCGCGCCGGGCGACGAACGCGCGCCGCACCTCCTCGTCGAACGCCGACTCGATGAGCTGGGCCGTGCGGTCCTTCTCTTCCTCGAAGCGCCTGCGCCGCTCGCCCACCACGTCGCGCAGGTGGCGGAGCTCGGCCTCCACCTCGGCCAGCGTGCGCGCGCGCTGCCAGATGCGGCCCAGGCTGGACTCCACCTCGGTGCCGAGCGTGCCCGCGAGCACCTCGGGCGCGAGCTCGCCGGGCTTGTGCAGCACGACGTCCGACGCATCCAGCACGGTGCCAAAGAGGTCCAGCTTGCGGCTCAGGATCTCGAACGTGAGCCGCGCGGCCTCGTTGTCCTTCGCGAGGAAGTTGATCACCGTGACGGCGCGCTCCTGGCCGTAGCGATGGCAGCGGCCGATGCGCTGCTCGATGCGCTGCGGGTTCCACGGCAGGTCGTAGTTCACGATGGTTTCGCAGAACTGGAGGTTCAGGCCCTTGGCGCCGGCCTCGGTGGCGATGAACACCCGGGAGCGGGTCCTGAATTCATGAACGAGGGCGAGGCGCATCGCGACGTCCCGCGAGGGACGCGCCCGCGCGGGGAGCTTCGAGCCTTCCTCCTCGAGCCAGCGCTCGAGCGCCAGCCGCGCGCGCGGCGACTCGTTCTCGCCGCGGAAGAGCGTGATCTCTTCGTCGCGGAGGCGGCGGGAGAGCAGCTCGCGCAGGTACTCCTGCGTGACGAGCGACTCGGTGAAGATGACGAGCTTGCCGCTCCCTTCGCCGGTGCGGCCGCGGTCCAGGATGAGCTGCGCGGCGCTGAGGAGCGCGCGCGATTTGCCGTCGTCCCGCTGGGCCACGGCGCGGGCGATGAACCCCTCGACGCGGGCCAGCTCGG
>JAEUQS010000163.1 GCA_016789625.1 Acidobacteriota bacterium
CGAGGAACCGCACGATGACCATGCCGCCCGAGGGCTGCGTGGTGGAATAGACGTACTCCACGTTGGGAATCTCGAAGATCGCCTTCTCGACGGGCGAGACGACCCGCCGCTCCACTTCCTGCGCGCTCGCGCCGGGCATTCCGAGGAACACGTCGATCATCGGGACCTTGATCTGCGGCTCCTCCTCGCGCGGGGTGACGAGCACGGCGAAGGCCCCGAGGAGGAGCGAGCCGACCACGAGGAGCGGCGTGAGCTTGGATTCCAGGAACGCCCGGGCGATCCCGCCCGAGGCGCCGAGCTTCTTCACGGCCGCCTTCTGGCGGAGCGCCTCACGGCGCGAGGCGGGCGTCGACGGGGTCGACGGCGTGCCGCTCATTTCGTCAGCTCGTTCACGGGCGCGCCGTCCGCGGGCGCGGCGAGGAGACCGGTGAGGAGCGTCTCGTCGCCCTCGAGGCCCGAGAGCACCTCCACGCGATCACCGGGAAGCCCGGCACCGATCGTCACGGCGCGGGAGCGCGCCTTCCCGCCCGGATCGCGGATCACGACCATGGTGAGGCTCGTGACGCCTCCCGCGGGCAGGACCGCGGAGCGCGGGATGGAGACGACCGAGCGCTGCGCGCCGGTTTCGAGGAAGGCGCGTCCCGTGAGACCCGTCGCGAGCTCCGTGGCGCCCGTGAGGTCGATCTTCACCGTGAACGCGTGCGTCGCCGGGTCGGCCCCCGGCGTCCTCTCGGCGACGACACCCGTGAGGCTCTTGCCCGGGAGCGCGTCGATCGTGACGGGCAGCTTGCTGCCGATCGCGAGACCGTCCCCGGCAACGAGGCTCTCGGGGACCGACACGACGAGCCGGCGGCCCGTCGTCGACTCGATCGTCGCAACCGGCCGGCCCGGTGCGGCGAAGTCGCCGGCCTCGACGAGCCGCGCGGTGACGCGCCCCGCGAAGGGGGCGACCACGCGGGACTCGTTCGCGACGGACGACGCCGCCGCGACGGCGCCCTTGGCCTGCTCCACCGCGCCCCTGGCCTGGCCGAGCTGCATGCGGGCGAGGTCCAGCTCCAGCTCCGAGGCCGAGCCCGACTTCGCGAGCGCCTCGTAGCGCTGGAAGTTCCGCTCGGCGAGCGCGAGCGCCGAGGTCGCCTGGGAAAGCGCCCCGCGGGCCTGCGATTCCTGCCCGCGCGCCGTCTCCGGCGCGATCTCGACGAGCACGTCGCCCGCGCGCACCGGGTCTCCGGCTTTCACGCGCACGGCGACGACGTTCCCCATCACGCGGCTCGAGACGCTGGCGCTGCGCTCGGCCTCGACGGTCCCGTAGAGCTCGACCCTGCGGCCGGTCTCCGACCTTTCCGCCTTGACGAGGCTCGCGGCGACCGCGGGGATCGGGGGTTGTGCCGGCCGGCTCTCGTGCTTTCCGCAGGCCGTCGCGGCCAGCGCTACGGCGAGCGCCAGGACGATCGGCGACGACTTCCGTTCAGCCCTCCGGGCCGTGGAACGCCTCCGGCGCGCTGAATCCTCCGTGTTCATCTTTCCTCCAGCAGGGTTTCCGGGCGGCGCCCGGCCTTCGAAGCGAGGTGGAATCCGGTGAGCTGGGCCTCGGCCCGCGCGACGAGCTCGCGCGTCTCGGCCTCCCGCCGGGCGGTTGCCGCATCCAGAACGTCGAGCATCTTCACGACGCCGCTCCGGAATCTCTCGTTCACGATCCGCTCGCCCTCGCGCGCGGCCTCGAGGGCTTTGAGCGACGTGGCGTGGCGCTCGCGCGCGGTGCGGGCCTCCTCGAAGGCCTGCCGCGCCTCGAGCCGCACGCCCTCGCCGAACCGTTCGAGGTCGGCGCGGCCGGCCCGGGCATCCGCCTTCGCGGCGGCGACGGCGGCCTTGTCGGAGAAGCCGGCGAACACGTTCCACTGCAGCACCGCCATGAGCGTCCCGGCGCGGCTGTCGTTGCCGAAGAGCCGGGTCCCCACGAGGTCGTAGCGGGCCATGAGCCCGGCCTTGGGAAGGAAGGCGGCGCCCTTGACGCGCGCCTCGAGCTCCCCGGCGCGGAGCAGGCTGCGGGCCGCCTGCAGGTCGGCCCGGTCCGCCGCCGAGGCGAGCCACGCGGAGACCTCGCCGTCGATCGGCGCGGGCGGCGGCAGGGCCGCCAGCTCGTAGCGGCTCGCTCCGCCTTCTCCGAGCCGGAACGCGAGGTTCGCGCTCGCGAGGCGCACGTTGCCCTCGGCCTCGGAGAGGAGGTCCTCGATGCGAGCCAGCTCGACCTCGGCCCTCAGCACCTCGGAGCGGACGAGCATTCCCTCCCCGGCGTAGGCGCGCGCGAGCTCGACGTGCGCGCTCACCGTCGACCGGGAGGCGGTGAGGAGACGGACGTACTCCTCGGCCTGAGCGACCTTCACGTAGGCCTCGGCCGCGTTCAGCGCCGCGGTGTCCGCCGCGAAGCCGGCCGTCTTGCCTGCGGCCTCCGCCGCGCTCCGGGCCTGGGCGATGCGGGCCGAGAGCTCGCCGCCGGTGAACACCGGGAACGTGGCCTCGACGCGCGTGATCGCGGCGCCCAGCCAGGCCGGGTCGTTGGGGTCGTTGGCGACGAAATCGGGAAACGAGAACGCGCCCTTGTTGAGCTTCAGCGCGAACGCCTCGGCCGCGGAGTTGGTGCGGGTGTAGATCTCGGAGACGTTCACGGCCGGGAGGCGGAAGCCGCGCGCCTGCCGCACCCGCGCCTCGGCGGCCTCGGCGCGTGCCCCGGCCGCCACCACCTCACCCGCGTTCTCCCGGGCGCGGGCCATGGCCTCGCGGAGGGTCAGCGGCTCGTCCGCGTGGGCGGCCCCGGACAGCGCGAGCGCGGCCGCGGCCAGCCAGAACCGGGATTTCCTCGAGCCATCGCGCATCGGACTCTCCTCTTTGGATGAGAGCCGGATCGCGGCGAAAGGGTTCAGACTCGATCGGTGAGCGCCGCGTGCCCCTGGGACGGCTGGGCCCGGGTTCCCCCCGAGTGGTGCGAGGAGTCCCTCTGCGGGTGGGTGAGGCAGCCCGGGAACACCTGGTCCAACCTAGGATTCCTGATCGTCGGGATCGCCATCCTGAGGATGGCCGCGAAGGGCAGATCGCCGCATCTCCGCGGACTCGGCATCGTGTGTGTCGTGACGGCCCTGGGCTCGGCCTTCTACCACGCGTCGGAGACGTTCGCGGGGCGCGTCGCCGACTACGTGGGCATGTACATGGGGGCCTCCTACATGCTCGCGGTCAACGTCTCGCGCTGGCGACGCCGCAGCGGGACGCCCATGCTGGTGCTCTTCTGGGTGACGCTCGTCGCTCCTCTCGCGACGATGCTCTTCGCCCCGTCCCTGGCAACCCCGATCTACGTCGTGGAGACCGTCGTCTGCTGCCTGGGCCTCGAGATCGCGCTTTTCGTACGCGACCGCAAGTCGACCCGGTATCGGTTCCTGATCACGTACTGGGCAATCTTCCTGATCGGCTACGGGTTCTGGCAGCTCGACATCCACCACATTCTCTGCAACCCGCGGAACCACGTGCTCTCGGGCCACGCCCTGTGGCATCTGCTCAACGCGGCAGCGTTCTTCTTTCTGTTCCGCTACTACGAGCAGTTCGACGCGCTTCGCGGCGAGCGGTCCTCGCGGACCGCCCGCCTGCCCTAGGTTCAGCGCCAGCGGCCCACGACCCAGTACCACTGGCCTCGATGGCTGCGCCAGCGGCCGGGCACCCAGTGCCGGCCCGGCGAGGGCGAGATGTCCCAGCGGCCCGGCACCCACACGTAGCGGCCGCCGTCCCACGTGTAGTAACCCGGGAGCCACACGTGACCCGGGCCGGGAGCAGACGTGCGAATCTCCATCTGCACGCGTGGAGGCCGCACGCGCACGAAGTTGACCCCGGGGGGCGGAGGGCCCACGCAGGCGGCGGCGAGACCGGCGGCGAGCACGAGGGCGGCGATCGAGGAACTCTTGCTGAAGGTCATTTCTACCTCCCGCGGACGCTGTCATCCAGCGTTCCGCACGGGTCCAACTGTGCAAGACACCTGCCGCTGCGTCTGCCTTCGAGGCTATGGCATCCCGATTGCGCTATCTCGAAGCGAGGAGGCCCAAGAAATGACTCTCACCGTTTCGACGATCATCATTCTCATCATCATCGCCGCCATCTGTGGTGCCGTCGGCAAGGCCATTGCCGGAGGAGCTCGCGGGGGGCTGCTCGTGTCGATCGCGCTCGGCTTCATCGGCGCGCTGCTCGGATCCTGGGTCGCCCACGCGATGAAGCTCCCGGAGCCCTTCGTCATGAACGTGGGCGGGGCCAACTTCCCCATCCTGTGGTCGATCATCGGCTCGGCGCTCTTCGTGGCCGTCGTCCATCTGCTTTCGGGGCGCCGCTTCTGAGCGGCCCGGGACTGTAGGACCTACCAGACCAAGAGGCGGCGCCCGCGGGCGCCGCCTCTTCACTTTTTCGGGCTACTTCTTGATCGCCTTCGCGACGCTCGACACGGCTTCCCCGATCTTGCGCCGCGCCTTGCCGATCCCGGCCTCGACGGCTCCGGCCGCCCGCTCGGTGGCACCCTCGTTCTCGAGGCGGGTGTTGCCGGTCGCGACTCCAGCGGCCTGCTTCAGTCGGCCCTTCAGCTCTTGGTCTTCCCCTTGGCTTCACTCTTGTTCACGGGTTCCTCCTGTCGTCCTTCCGGTTCTTCTCGTCCCTTTTCTTCTGGTCGGCCTTTTCCTTGTCGATGGCCTTCTGGCTCTTCGGATCCTTCGAGCGCTCGGGAATGACGACCTCGTTGGGCTCGCCCTTCCGGGGCTCTTCCTGCCGGGGCTCGACCTGCGCGGGAGGGTCGGGCTCCGGACTGCGGGGCTGCTGCTTCTGCTCCCCTCTCCGTTCGCCTCTCGGCTCGACACCGCGAACGTCCTCCTTCGGCCGGTTCCCGTCACCGCGGTCCTGTTCGTTCTGCCGCCCTCTGCGCGCGTCGAGCTCCTGCTGCCGTCGCGCCGCTTCTTCCTGCTGTCGCTGCTGCTGATCTGCCTGCTGCTTGCGACGGTTGTCGTCGTTCGGAGGCGGCGGGGCAGAGCGCTCCTCCCTCTCCCGGGCCGGGACGTTCTGCTCCTTGAAAGGCGCGGGTTCACGCGTCATCGGCTGTCCTTCGCGGCGCGTCTGTCCCCGAGGCAC
This sequence comes from Acidobacteriota bacterium, assembly GCA_016789625.1. Taxonomy (GTDB): domain Bacteria; phylum Acidobacteriota; class Thermoanaerobaculia; order UBA5066; family UBA5066; genus JAEUQS01. The sequence goes on from JAEUQS010000163.1 coordinate 5,149, forward strand.
CTCGCGCGTCACGGGGACGGGCGGGGGCATGTCGGCACCGGTGGCGGCCTTGGGTGTGAGGGTCACGCGACCTTCCTCGACCGTGACCGAGCGGGTGGGCGTGAGGCCGCGCTTGTCGGTGCGAAGCCTCTCGGTGTCCGCGGGGGCCAGAGGAGCGCCCCGGTTCTCCTTGATGACGTTGGTCTTCACCTCGAACGCGATCGGGGCCGGCGGCGGCGCGAGCCGCGTGACGACGGCGCGGTTCGCGCTGGCGGACGGAGGACGCGGAGCGGAGCCCCTCTCCACGGAGACGCGGATCGAGGCGCTGCTCGGGAGGACGGGGATCGGGCCGCGCACGACCTCGGCCTCCGCGAAGTTCCGGAGCGTCCGGGGGTCGCGCACCACGCTCGCCGAGATCGCGCGGCCCGAGACGAAGGAGCTCTGGTCGACCACGGTGACGTACGCGCGGTTTCCGTAGTTCACATTCCGGCCACCATAGCGGTCGTCGTTCCCCGACCGCCGGGATCCCCACCACGGCACGAACGGATCGCGGGGCGCCAGAGGGAACCAGCCCACGTGACCGCCGCCGCCCATGGAGACGGACACCGAGAAGCCCGGTCCCCCGACGAACGCGACGAGCGCCGGCGCGTATCTGACTCGCCGGGTGCTCCGGCCCTCGGGGATCCAGTACCAGCCCGTGCGGGTGTTCACCCAGCGGCCGTAGTGGTACGGGGCCCAGCCCCAGGGTTCCGTGGAAACCCAGGTCCAGCCCCAGGGGTCCTGCCACACCCAGCGCCCGTCGCGGTAGGGCTGCCAGCCCGGGCCGACCCTCGAGGGGCTCCAGCACCGGCCGTACCCGGGAAGGTCGGTCCAGCGGCCGTAGTCGTCGAGGTCGGCGATGCCGGCGATGTCCTCGCTGACGTAGCGATACCCATCGAAGTTCGGGCGCCTTCTCGCGCGGAGCTCGACCCACGAGTCCCACGAGTCGCGCCGCCCGAGGCGCCTCACGTCGTACTCGGGAAAGTCGATGCCGTCGATGATCATCAAACGGCCCGAGCCCAGCGGCACCTCGCCGCCGCCCGCGGCGACGTACGCGTAGCCGCGCGTGACGCGGACGATCGTGTTGCCCTGGCGATCCACGTCGACCCGGTAGTCGCCCTCACGGTCCAACGTGATCGCGGCGTTCGGGGTGTCGACCTCGACCGTCTCGCCGGAGTCGATCCGGCGGATGCGGAACGAGGCCGAGCCCTGCCACAGCGAGAACTGCTTCACGTCGTACGTGAGGTTCAGCGCTGCGAAGTCGGTGCCGGGCGCGAGGTAGATCGCACCGCCCCCGAGCTGCAGCTCGACGCGCCCGTTCCGCTCGGTGTAGATGCGGTCGCCGAGCGTCATCGGGAAGTTGAGCGCCGCGGGCTGCCAGTCGTCCGGGTCGTCACCGCGACTGTACGAGACCTGACCGGAAATGTAGGCCACGCGGGCGACCGTCTGGCCGATGTCGTCGTCCCACGGGTCGCCGTCGTATCGGGACCGATCCTGCGCGGCCGCAGTCGCGGCCGCGAGGGTTACGCCGAGCGCGAGGGCCGCGCCGAACGCTCGAGATCTTCTGAGACTTTCCATCATGTGAAACCCCCCGCGGTCGAGGAGCAAGTCCCGTACCGCAAGGGGAGTTCAGAAGCGGAAGGGACGGAGCGGCACAGGAGATGGCAACCACAGTCCGCCCTGCCCGAAAAGACCGTGCTCGCGCTCGGAGAGCTGGGGCCCGTGGGTTCCCGCGCCCGACGAGAAGGACGAAAAGGCTGCAACAGCCCGAAGGCCTCGCTCGCGACGTTCGGCGATCGACCGGCGGTTCGGCAATCCCTACAGAGCCGGTGCAAAAGATTCTCGCCGGCCGGGGTCCTCGAGGTCGTACCAAGGGAGCGCCCCTGTGTAGCCCGCCGTAAATACGTGGTCTTTCGCGCCCGGTGCTTACGGCAGATATCAAGGCGCGTCGCCGAAGGCTGGAGGAGGCTCTCCGCTGAGGCGACCAACGCCGAGATCGGCCGTAACCGCCAGGCTCCCAAGGGGTTCGGGCGGCGAGGGGCCCGAACGAAAGACCACGCATCTACGGCGGGCTACACGAGGTTTCCCTGATGCAGGTGCTTCGTTCCTACGGGGCTTCCGGTTGCCCAGAATCGGGGCCGTGGTGTGGCTCTGCCCGTTCCGGGGCGGCGCACCCGTCGACGGAGGAACCATGGATCGCACCAAGCTCGCCAGCCTGCTCGCCTTCGGAATCCTGCTCCTCGGAACGTTTCTGGTCGCCACCGTGGACGCGCAGGCCAACTTCCTGGCACGGCACGGGACCTCGTTGAATCCGCCGGCGGCTTCGAACCCGACGGCTGCGGGCGTCAGGGTCCCGCGTCCGCCGGTGTGACCCCCCGCTTCCTCTTCTTCACGGGAAAGGGGGGCGTCGGCAAGACGACTCTCGCCGCGGCCCGCGCCCTCGCGCTCGCCTCGGGCGGCAAGCGCGTGCTCCTCGTTTCCACCGATCCCGCCTCGAACCTCGGCGAGACGCTCGCGACGCCGCTCGGCCCCACGCCCCGGGAGGTGCCCGGTGCCCCCGGCCTCTGCGCCCTGGACATCGACCCCGTTTCCGCCGCCGAGAGCTACCGCCACCGCGTGCTCGCTCCCTATGCCGGAGTCGTCCCGCCGAAAGAGCTCGAGGGAATGCGCGAGGAGCTCTCGGGCGCCTGCACCGTGGAGATCGCGGCGTACGACCAGTTCGCGGGCCTTCTCGGGGAGGACGGCACGAGCTGGGACCACGTCGTCTTCGACACGGCCCCCACCGGCCACACGCTGCGGCTCCTCGAGCTCTCCCGCGCCTGGACGGGCTTCTTCGCGGTCAACGCGCGCGGCGCCTCGTGCCTCGGACCTCACGGCGGACTCACGACCCGGATCGACCGCTTCGAGGAGGCCCGGCGCGCGCTGGAGGATCCCGCGCGAACGCTGGTGGTGCTCGTGGCCCGGCCCGACGCGTCCTCGCTCGCCGAGGCCTCCCGCACCGCGAAGGACCTCGCTGCGCTCGGCATCACCCGGCAGGAGCTCGCGCTGAACGGCGTCTTCGAGCCCTTCGAACGGGAAGGAGCCGATCCCGTCGCACGGGCCGTGGCGAGGAGCCAGGAACGAGCGCTCGAAGCGCTTCCCGAAGGCCTCCGGGACCTGCCCCGCACCACCGTGCCGCTCGTCGGCTTCGAAGCGATCGGTGTGGCCGCCCTCAGAGCGCTCCTCGCTCCGCCCCGACAGGAGGCCGCGCGGACTTCCGTCCCGGTGCTCGGTCCCTCGCCGCTCCCCGGTCTCACCGCGCTCGTCGACGATCTCGCCACGCGAAAGTCGGGACTCGTCCTCGTGATGGGCAAGGGCGGCGTGGGCAAGACGACGATGGCCGCGGCGCTGGCCGTGGCGCTCGTGCGGCGCGGCCTGCAGGTGCTCCTCACGACCACCGATCCCGCGGCGCACCTCACGGCCACGCTCGCCGGGAGCCTGCCGGGTCTCGAGGTGGGGCGCATCGACCCCAAGGCGGAGACGGAGGCGTACATCGCGAACGCTCTCGCGACGAAGGGCGCGGGCCTCGACGAAGCGGGCCGCCGGCTCCTCGAGGAGGACCTCCGGTCCCCGTGCACCGAGGAGGTCGCCGTCTTCCACGCGTTCTCCCGCGTCGTGGCCCGGGCCCGGGGACGCCTCGTGATCCTCGACACCGCGCCCACGGGCCACACGCTCCTCCTCCTCGACGCGGCCGGCTCCTACCACCGCGAGGTGCTGCGCGACGCGAGCCCGTCGTTCGCGCCACGCCTCACGACCCCGCTCATGCGGCTGCGCGACCCGTCCTACGCGCGCATCGTGCTCGTGACGCTCCCGGAACGGACCCCCGTGAGCGAGGCCGCCGCTCTGCAGGAAGACCTCCGCCGCGCCGGCATCGAGCCCTGGGGCTGGATCCTGAACCGCGGTCTGCCGGGCCTGGGCCCGGAGCCGGATCCCGTCCTCGCCGCGCGGGCGGCGCTCGAGAGGCGCCAGGAGGAGCGCGTCCTCCTGGGTCTCGCGTCGCGCGTGCTCCGCGTCCCGTGGCAGGCCGAGCCTCCGGTGGGCCTCGAGGCCCTTCTGGCCCTCACCTCCTAGTGGCCTGTAACGGTTGAAGCGGTAGCGGATGCGAGAGCTATCGGCGGCGATGGCAAGGCGCGCCGACGCAGGTTGGAGTTGGCTCTCCATCGAGGAGGCGCAACGCCGCTAGCGCCGTTGAGAGCCGAGCAGGCGCTACTGAAGCAACCGTTACAGGCCACTAGCTCCTGCCCGTATCATCCCGGCGCGATGCTGCCCGCCGCCGAGAAGCTCCGCGAGATCGCGCGCTCGACCTCGGGGTCGCTGGCCGAGATCCCGTATGCCGTGCTCCTGGCCGCTCTGGCCGTGAGCCGGCGGGACTGCGTCGCGCTCTTCGAGCGCCGGCAGACCCAGAAGCGCGTGTCCTTCTCGGGAGGCGTTCCCTACGACTGCCGGTCGAACCTCCTCCACGAGACGCTCGGCCGCTTCCTCGTGAAGCAGGGGCGCATCAGCGAGGAGACGTTCTCCCTCGCGCACGCCCAGGCCAACGCCACCGGCGTGCGGCTCGGGGAGGCTCTCGTGGCCCGCGGCGTCCTCACCCCCGAGGAGGTGTAGCGCTT
>JAEUQS010000741.1 GCA_016789625.1 Acidobacteriota bacterium
TCTCGTTCGCGGGTCCCTGCGTTGCGGCGGAGAAGCCTCCCGCGAAGAAAATGCCCGCTCAGAAGGTCAAGTCTGCTGCTTCCGGCCTCATCGCCTATCGGGATCCGATCACGGGCGAGCAGCGTCAGCCGACGGAGGACGAGCTCCGCCGGATCGGGGACGCGTCGCGCGGCGCGGCGCCGGAGCCGGAGCCGGACGTGACCGAGCTCATCGTGCATCCGGACGGCTCGAAGACCCTGAGGGTGAAATCCGGCTTCTGGATGAGCGTCGTCGTGAGGCGGAACGCCGATGGAAAGGTCGAGCAGAAATGCTTCGACGACCCGGAGGCCGTGAGTGCGTTCCGCGCGGGCGGGCAGCCGGCGCGCACGACCGCGGAGAAGTGAACGTGTCCTCCTTCGTCCGGTTGTTCGTGTGTCTCGGACTCCTCTCGTTCGTGCCTCTTCGCGCCGCGGAGTTCGTCATCGTGAACCGCGATGCGGCCGGGGTGGGTCTCAACGACCCGACGCCCGCGACTCCGGTGGGGGGCAATCCGGGGACGACGGTTGGCCAGCAGCGGCTCGCGGTTTTCGAGGAGGTCGCGCGGATCTGGGGGGCGGCGCTTCACAGCGACGTGCCGATCCGGATCAACGCGGGTTTCGCAGCGCTACCCTGCGACGCGACGGGCGCGACCCTGGCGCAGGCCCGGCAGGGTTCGTTCCAGGTGGATTTCCCGGGGGCGCCCCTCCGCGCGACCCAGTACGGCCAGGCTCTCGCAAACAAGCTGGCCGGACGTGATCTGGACTTCCAGGACGACATCGAGATCACCATCAGCAGCAGCCCGGGGACTGTGGGCTGTGGGTTCACGTGGTACTACGGCCTCGACCATCAGGAAGGCGACGCGACCGACCTCCTGGCGACGCTCCTCCACGAGGCCGGCCACGGACTCGGTTTCCTGACGCCCGCCAGCGGCTCTTCGGGAGCCCTGTGGGACGGAATGTCCGATGCCTATTTGCGCCATCTGTACGACAGTGCGGCGGGACAGGACTGGGAGAGCATGACGGACGCCTCCCGGCGAGCCTCCGCGATCGGCGGTGCCCTCACCTGGCTCGGTGCGGACGCCACCCGCTTCGGCGCCGGATTCCTGGCCGGTCTCGCGCGCCTCCGCGTCGACGCGCCGTCGACCGCGGCGGGGACCTACACGCAGATCGGAACGGCCTCGTTCGGCCCCCCGCTGGGCGCCGATGTGTCGGGGGCCCTCGTGCTCGTGAACGACGGAACGGCACCCGAGTCCGATGGCTGTGAGCCGATCACCAACAACACGAGCGTGCGCGCGAGCATCGCGCTGATCGATCGCGGCACCTGTGCCTTCGTCGTGAAGGTCAAGAATGCCCAGAACGCCGGCGCGGTCGGGGTCGTGATCGTGAACAACACCACCGGGATCATCAACATGAGCGGCGACGACCCGTCGATCACGATTCCCGCGATCTCCGTGACGCAGGCCGACGGGCTCCTCCTGAAGGCCGGAGTTCCAGGACCCGCGACCCTCGGGCGCGACAGGGACCAGTTCGCGGGTGCGGATGCTGCGGGCCGGTTCCGCATGTTCGCTCCAAACCCCTACCAGAGGGGTTCTTCCGTCTCCCACTTCGACATTTCCGTCTTCCCGAACGCGCTGATGGAACCCGCGATCAACTCCGATCTCACGTCCAGCGTCGACGCGACCCTGGAGGTGTTCAAGGGGATCGGCTGGACGCGTCCGAAGTCGCCCTCGGCGACGGGCTGGATCCTGCCCTCGGCCGCTCGCGCGCCCGGGGCCGGGAATGCCTTCTACACGACGGATCTCGCCATCGCCAACGGGGGCGCCGCCTCCGTTCCCGTGACCCTTCAGTTCCTCGGAAACAGCCGGAACGGGTCGACGGGTCCGACGCGCGACGTGACCGTTCCCGCGCGCGGCGTCGTGTCGTTCACGGACGTCCTGTCGTCCGCGTTCGGGCTCACCGGCAACGAGTTCGGCGCCATTCGCGTGACCTCGAGCCGGTCGGACGCGTTCCTCACGGTTCTCGGACAGACCTCGACACCTGCGCCGGGAGGCGGCACGTTCGGGCAGAGCGTTCCGGCGGCAGAGCCCTCGGACCTCGTGATCAACGGCTCGCCGCGGGCCATCGTGGGCCTTCGCGAGGACAGCCTCTTCCGCACGAACCTCGTGCTCGTGAACGCGACGGACACCTCGCTCGACGTCGAGATGACGCTCGTGACCGACGACGGGCGGACGCTGGGCCCCGTCACGGTCGCGGCTTTCCTCCCCTGGGAGATGCGCCAGGTGAGCCGCGTGGTGAGGCAGTTCGCCGAGGCCGGCGACGTGACGAACGGCATGCTCGTCGTCTCGACGCCGACCGTTCAGGGCGCGTTCGCGACGTACGCCGCCGTGATCGACAACACCACGAACGACCCGCGCACGCTGCTTCCCTCGGTGGAAGGGCCGAGCACGTTCTTCCTGCCAGCGAGCGCGCGCGCTCCGGGAGCGGGCGGCGCGTTCTACACCACCGATCTCGCGTTCGGAAATCGCGGGCCCCGCGACGCGCGCGTGAAGCTGAAGTTCCTGGGCAACACGAAGGACGGCCGCGACGGGGTCGAGAAGGAGGTCGTCGTTCCAGCCGGAAAGACGCTGGCGGTGACGGACGTTCTCGGCTCGGTGTTCGCGCTCACGCAGGATTTCGGCGCCCTCCGCGTCGCGTCGTCGAACGCGCTGGTCGACGTCCTGGGCCAGACCTCGACCCCGGGCTCCGGAGGAACGTTCGGTCAGAGCGTCGCGCTCGCCGGGCCCTGGGACCTCATCCACTCCAACAACGTGAAGACGATCCTGGGCGTTCGCGAGGATGCGGGGTTCCGCACGAACCTCATCGTCACGAACGTCACCGAGGCCAACCTCGATATCGATCTGGACTTCCGGAATGCCTCGGGGGCCGCCGTGGGCGCCCGGCGCATCTCGCTCCGGCCGCTCGAGATGCAGCAGATCTCGCGCGTGCTCGACGGCGTCTCGGGAGCGCCCGTCGCCATACGGCTCCTGACCTCCACGCTGAACGGACGCTTCGCGGCGTACGCCTCGGTGATCGACAACGTGACGAACGACCCGCGGACGTTGCTTCCCAAATGAGCGGCCACGTCGCTGTCGTCGGGGCCGGCGTCTTCGGTGCGTTCACCGCCCTCGCTCTGCGCAGAAAAGGAC
>JAEUQS010000256.1 GCA_016789625.1 Acidobacteriota bacterium
CCGAGCTGCCGGAGAGCCGCCCGCACGCGTTCGCGGCTCTCCCTGACCGCCGTGTCCGCGAGGCCCACGAGGGTGAGGCCGGGGAGTCCCGGACCGATCGCCGTCTCGGCGACGACGGGAACCCCTTCGAGCCCGCTCAGAGTTGCGCTGTGGACCCGGGCGAACGCCAAAGGACCGGGCCGCTACCTTAGGCTGGCGACGAGAACGAGCTGCTGTCCGGCGCGGAGGACGGATGCCTTGCCGAGGCGGTTCGTCTTCTTGATCTTCTCGACGGTCGTACCGTGGACGGAGGCGATCCGGAAGAGCGTATCGCCCGGCCGCACCGTGTAGACGATCTTGCCGTTCGAGCCGTGCTGCCTGCTCTGCCTCGTCCTGGCGGGAGTCGGGTTCTGGGTCGCGGGCCTGGGGGCCGCGCCGGGGACACGCGCGGCGTTCGCCGGGGGCTCGAAGCCCGCCTCGGGGATCTCCACGACGGACGTGGATCCCGGAGCGGGCGACGGCGGCGACGGCGGCGACGGCGGTGGGCTCGACACCGTCACGGCCGCCGACGGCGTGGGAAGGGCGCGCACCGAGCCGGTCGTGAGCGGCGACGTCGTCCCGAGGGACGGCCCGCTGGCGCTTGCGAGGACCTCGGCGGCAGGCCTGCCCGACTCCCGTTCCCGGGGGGTGCTGGCGGGCGCCACCACCGAACGGACCACCAGGGCCGTCCCGGCCTTCGGACGGGCTTTCGGACCCAGCTCGTTCCACTCCCGGAGGGACTGGACCGAGACCTTGGCGCGAGCGGCCACCCGGGCGAGCGTCTCGCCCTTTCGGACGACGATCTTCCGTTCGGCGACCACGGGGGCGGTCGGGAGCGATTCGATGCGCGCGACGAGCGCCATTCCGAGGCCCGCGGGCACACGCAGCGGGTACTCGGACACTCCGTGAGGTGTGGAGCGGGTCTTCAGCTCGGTATTGAGGATGCGCAGCTCCTCGACCGGAATCTCGAGGGTCTCGGCGACCCGGAGGAGATCCACGGGCCGCCTCACGGAAACGACATCGAACGAGAGGGGCGGGTCGGGCACGACGTCGAAGCCGAAACGGGCCGGGTTCTTCGCGATGAGCGCCGCGCCGAGGACGAACGGGACGTAGTCCCGCGTTTCCCGGGGCAGCACCGAGGACGCCGAGAGCTCCCAGAAGTCGCGCGCCCCGGTGCGCTGAAGTCCGCGGATGATGCGCCCCTCGCCGGCGTCGTACGCCGCCATCGCGAGATGCCAGTCGCCGAGCATCTCGTAGAGGTCGCGGTAGTAGGCCGCAGCCGCCAGCGTCGATTTCACGGGATCCCGGCGCTCCTCGACGAAGGCGTTGCGCCCCAGGCCGTACCGGGTCGCCGTCGCGTCGATGAACTGCCAGAAGCCGTGGGCGGCCGCGCGCGAGTGGGCGGCCGGCTTGAAAGCCGACTCGATGAGCGCGACGTAGACGAGATCCTGCGGAAGCCCCTTCTCGGCGAGGATCTTCCGCATCAGGGGCATGTACCGGCCGCTCCTCTGGAGGGCGGCGGCGAACGCCTGAGGGCTGCGGAACTGGTAGAACGCGACGGCCCGCAGCACCTGTTCGTTCACGACCATCGGGATGTCGAACGTCGACTCGCCGAGCAGGGTCTCGACCTCGGACTTCGCGACGGCGACCTCTTCGGGGCGGGGGGCCGGCGGATCGGCGATGAGGGAGTCGGGGGTTCCGTCCGAGGCCGCGAGGCGGTCTTCCAGGACACTGGGTTCGTTGGCCTTCCGGTAGGCTTCGATGCTCTCCCAGAGCTGGACACCGAAGTCCCGGTCGCCGGGTTCACTCGCGCGGGCTCCCTTGTGAAACGCGTCGAGAGCTGCGCCGAACTCGGTTTCGGCACAAGCCGCTTCACCCGAGAGCGCGAGCGCCTTGCCCCGCTGGAAATGGTCGGTGGCCACGTCCTGAGCCGAACGGGGAGGATGGGGGGTCTCGCGGGAGACGGTGGTGACGGGATGAGGTGCCGGCGCGAGATCGTCGGATGCCGTCGTGGTCGTGGTCGAGGTGCAGGCGACCGGGCCCAGGAGAGAGCCGAACAGGACGAGAGCCAACAACGCGGGGCCTGGGCGCGCCTCGAGGCGTACCTTCATTGGCGAGAACCTCCCGACTTTCATTCCCCCTGGTCGTTGATCC
>JAEUQS010000285.1 GCA_016789625.1 Acidobacteriota bacterium
GTACGGGACATTGTCGTCGAAGAAGCCAAGCACGTCCGCCTCGTCGGCCCGATCCGGCGTAGCCGTGAGGCCCAGGAGGAAGTCTGTGTCGAGGCTGTTGAGGATGCGTCGGTAGCTCGCAGCGGCGGCGTGGTGCACCTCGTCCACCACCACATAGTCGAAGTGTTCTGCGGCGAGGCGCTCAAGCCCGTCCGCGAGCGCGAGTTTCTGAACGGAGGCGAACACGAGCTGCCCGCTCAGGTCGTCGCCCGAGCCCGCGCACCACGAGAGACGCGGCGCTTCGCCGAGATCCCGCGCGATGCGCGTGAACGTACGCGCCGCCTGCTCGAGGATCTCCGCGCGGTGCGCCACGAAGAGCGTGCGCGGGAAGCGCCCGAGCTCGCGGCACATCTGCGCGAGGTCGAACGCGGCGAGCCACGTCTTCCCGAGGCCCGTCGCCATCACCACGAGCGCGCGACCGCGTCCGTCCTTGCGGGTCTTCTTCAGAGCTTCCAGGCCTTCGCGCTGCAGGGTGTGCGGCAGGGGAACGGGCGGCAACGGCTCGGCGACCTCCTCGCCCGGCGGCAGCGGCCGGGACTCGAGCCGCGCGCGACGCTCGTATTCCGCGAGCCAGGCCGCCGTGAGCGGCGTCGCGGCCGTCCACAGTGCGTCGAAGGCCGCGGTGAGCCGCGTCCACGCCTCGGGCGCGAGGGCTCGGTCGGTGCGGAGGTTCCACTCGATGCCCCCGGCGAGCGCCGACCGCGAGATGTTGCTGCTTCCCACGAAGCCCACGGCCACGCCCGGACCTTCGAAGAGCCAGCTCTTCGGATGGAACGCGGTGCCGGGAGGCGTGAGCCGCGCCGTCTCCACCATGCGCGCCTCGAAGGCGGGGAAGAGCACCGTCCACGAGAGCAGGCGCTCGAGCGCCGCCACCTGCGTGATGGCCAGGTAGTCGCCGGTCACGAGCCGCACCGTTCCGCCGCGCGCGAGCAGCGCGTGCACGGCATCTAAAAGCAGCGTCAGTCCGCTGTCCTGCACGAACGCCGCGACGAGAGACACGCGCGACGCGCTGTCGAAGAGCGGCAGCACGTGCGCGAGGAACGGGTCCGCCGTGCCGCCCGTCGCGAGGGGTGAGGCGGCCAGGTAGTTCCCCTTGCCCGGAATCACGTGCCGCACGCCGCCGCGCGGGTCCGGGACGTCGCCCGTGAAACGCGGAATCACGTGCACGTGGAGGTGCATCACCGTTTGCCCCGCGGCGAGGCCCGCGTTGAAGCCCACGTTGTAGCCGTCGGGCCGGAGCTCCTCGTCGAGCTGCCGCTTCACCACGTTTACCAAGGCGAGCAGCGCCATCTGCTCCTCGATCGTCGCCTCGAACCACGTGGCGACCTCGCGGAAGGGAATCACCAGGGTGTGGCCGGGGCTCACCGGGTACGCGTCGCGCAGCGCGAACGCCAGCTCGTTGCGCGCGACCCACGTCGACGGCGGGCGGTCGGTGAAGGGGGATGCCATCGGCGGTGGGGCGATGTTCTCACCCCGACGCGGCAACGCAACCGCCCGTCAGGCTCGCGCGGAATCCGTTCGGAGCAGATCGAGCGCGTGCGGGAGCGTCACGGCGGTCACCGTTTCGTCCAGAGGAAAGACGTGCTCCCCCGGGTGCACGACATAGAGATGGTCGAGGGCCAAACCTGCTGTGCGATCCGCATGGATTTGGTGGTCGAGGGCCGTTCGGAGAACTTGAACTCGAATCCGAGACGCCGCCCGCCGTGGGACAGCAGCAGGTCGAGCTCCGCGCCGCTGTGCGTTCCCCAGAAGGATGCCGCGCGGTCGCCGGCAACGCTCAGGATCTGCTCCATGCAGAACCCCTCCCAGGACGCTCCCCTCTTCGGATGCGACTCGAGGCCGAGCGCGTCGACGCCCGTGCGAGAGTCGTCTTGCCCGCCTGCCGCGGTCCGAGGGCCGACACACCGGGTTGGTTCGAACTCGCTCGCGAAGCGAGGGCAGGTAGCAGGCGCGACGATCGTCATTTTCCTGGTTATTCCAACGTTCGCCTTTAGATTTACAAGGATATGGGCCATAAGAAGGCTCCGGCCGTCCCGCCCGGCACGGAGCGATACTAGGCACCGGAGTTGAGACTCCCGGGAGCCGTCATGACACACACGCTTCAGATCCCCTACGACGACTCGGTCCTCCTGGAGGTGAGCCTCCAGCAGCAGGACTTCGAGAAGGAAGCGACGTTCCTCCTCGCGGCGAAGCTGTTCGAGCTTGGCCGGCTCTCATCCGGCTCCGCTGCCCAGCTCTGCGGGATGGAGAGAGTCGAGTTCCTCTTCTCGCTCGGGCGAATCGGCGTCTCCATGAGCAATCTCGGCCCGGAGGACGCCGAGCACGAGGTCGCGTTTGCCATCCGACCCTGACCTGATCGTCGTCAACACGGGTCCCCTGATCGCGCTCGGAAGGATCGACGGATTCGACATCGTCCGTCGCCTGCCGTTCCGCTTCCTGGTCCCCCTCGAGGTCGCCGCCGAGATCGAGCGAGGCAGCCGGAAGGGATATCCCGTCTCGGTGCCTTCGTGGGTCGAGATCGCCGAGTCCAGTGCTCCGGCGCGGAGGCACCCCTTCCTGGACGCTGGCGAGGCAGCGGTACTTCAGCTGGCAATCGAGCGGGGCATTCCGGAGGTGTGCATCGACGAATGGCGTGGGCGCCGGGCGGCTCTGGCATCGGGCCTCAGGGTCACCGGCTCCCTCGGCCTTCTGGGTCGCGCGAAGCAGTTGGGGCTGATTCCATTGGTTTCCGCCTACGTCTCACGCCTCACCGATGCGGGTATCCACTATCACCCTGAGCTCGTTCGCCGGTTCCTCGAGGCCATGGGGGAAGCAAAGGGGGAAGGACCGGGGGCCCGTTGACCCGTCGTAAGGCGGCAGACAGTGAGGAGGGATGCGATGTGAGCGTCAAGACCACGAAGAAGGCAACGGCTGCTACGCCCCCCGCTGCACCGCGCGCGGAGTACCGCTTCGATTACCAGCGATCGAAGCCGAATCGCTTCGCCCCTGAGATGCAGGACACCGTTGCGGTCGTCCTCAATCGAGGCGTGGCCGCCGTCACCCGGAGGTACTCTTCCAGCATCGTGGTGGAGAAGGGCGATCGCTTGCCGGGGCCGTCGTACGAGGTCGTCGTCTCGTGGAGCGCGGCCGACCGGGCCTTCGTTGCGGAGGTTCCCGAGCTTCCCGGGTGTGCGGCCGATGGAGCGTCGCACGCCGAGGCGATCGCGAACGTCGAGATCGTCATGCGCGAATGGATCGAAACGGCCATCGACCTCGGACGAGAGATTCCCGTGCCGAAGGCCGGGTGAGCACGAGATCCGCTATGCCAGCCAGCCGTAGCCCGCACGATGGCTCTGTGATCGCCAAGCGGGCCGAGCTCCGCGCACGCGGCTTCCAGGCGCTCGTCAACGCGCTCGGCTGGGTCGACGCCGTCCGTTTCCTTCGAGAGTACGACCTCGGCTCGGGCGACTACACGAAGGAGAGAGAGAGCCTGCTTCCCGATCTCCGAATCGAGGAGATGGTCGCGGAGATCGAACGCATCCAGAAGGAAGCGAGCCGGCCAACGGGCGGGTGAGATCCTGGGGCCCCGCCCACGGAACCCAGCCGCCCCCTAGAATCGCGGCGTGCCAAACCGGATGCGCGGACTCTACGAACGCCTCGTCACCGAGGCCCTCGCGGCGCACATCCTGGAGCTCTCCGGCGAAGGCGGCGTCAGCCAGACCGACCTGCGGAACGCCGACGCCGCCGACCGCGTTGCGCTCCACGTCTCGCGGGTCGTCCAGCAGTCCCTCGAAAGCGTTCCCGAGAAGGAGCGCGCCTCCGTCGGCGTCGGGCTCGCCCGGCGCATCGTCCAGCTCCTGAGCGCGGAGCCCGGCGCAGCCGAGCTCGCCGGAGAGTCGCCCGCAACGCCGGGCCGCGTGCTCCACGGAGTGTTCGGGCGCCGGCCCGACGGCACGCCGAACGAGGTCTCGCGCCCCCTCATCCCCCTTCTCGACACCACGCTCCTCACGAACGCGCCGGGCGAGCCCGCCGTGGGCAGCCAGATTCGCGAGGAGATCCCGTCGGCCGATCGCATCGACCTCGTCATGGCCTTCATCCGCCGGAGCGGCATCCGGCCGCTCCTGCCGGCCCTCGAGAAGCACGCGGCCGACAGTCGGCCGCTGCGGATCCTCACCACCATCTACACGGGGTCCACAGAGGCGTCGGCGCTCGACGATCTCACGCGCGCGGGCGCGCAGGTAAGGCTGTCGTACGACATCAGCACCACCCGTCTCCATGCCAAGGCGTGGCTCTTCCATCGCGATTCGGGCTTCCCCACCGCGTACATCGGCTCCTCCAACCTCACGCACTCCGCGCTCGTGAGCGGGCTCGAATGGAACGTGCGCGTGTCCGGCGCGCGCAACCCCGCCGTGGTGGAGAAGATCGCGGCCGTGTTCGAGACGTACTGGAACAGTGGAGATTTCGTTCCCTACGATCGCGAGGAGTTCCTTCGCCGCTCGGCTCCCTCGGGCACCGGAGCGCCGTTCATCTTCACGAGCCCCATCGAGCTGCGGCTCGAGCCCTTTCAGGAGCGGCTCCTCGAAGAGATCGCCCTCTCGCGCGAGAACGGGCATCACCGGAACCTCCTCGCCGCGGCCACCGGCACGGGAAAGACCGTCATGGCCGCCGTGGACTACGCGCGCCTTTCCGAGAAGCTCCCGCGCGCGCGGCTCCTCTTCGTGGCCCATCGGCGCGAGATCCTGGAACAGAGCCTCGCGACGTTTCGCCATGCCCTCCGCGACCACGCCTTCGGCGAGCTGTGGGTCGACGGCCTTTCCCCCGAGCGCTTCGAGCACGTCTTCGCGTCGATCCAGAGCCTGAGCCACGCCGACCTCGATCACCTCGAGCCCGGCCATTTCGACGTCGTCATCGTCGACGAGTTCCACCACGCGGCCGCGCCGTCGTATCGGCGCCTCCTCGAGCACGTGAGCCCCGTCGAGCTCCTCGGCCTCACGGCCACTCCGGAACGCAGCGACGGGCTCCCCATCCTGGAATGGTTCGATCACCGCATTGCCGCCGAGCTGCGTCTGTGGGACGCCATCGACCAGCACCGCCTCGTGCCGTTCTCGTACTTCGGCATCGCCGACGGCACAGACCTTCGCCAGGTGCCGTGGCGGCGGGCCGGCGGCTACGACGTCCAGGGCCTCACCAACCTCTACACGGCCAACGACGCCCTCGCGCGTCACGTCGTACGGCAGCTCACGGACGTCGTCGACGACTGCCGAAAGATGCGGGCTCTCGGCTTCTGTGTGAGCGTCGAGCATGCCCGGTTCATGGCGCGGGTCTTCACGGAGGAAGGGCTCGCGGCCCGCGCCGTCTGGGCCGACAGCACGGAAGAGGAACGGCGCGACGCCCTGCGCGAGCTGGCCGCCGGCCGCGTCCAGGTCGTCTTCTCCGTCGATCTCTTCAACGAAGGAATCGACGTGCCCGGTGTCGACACGCTCCTCCTCCTTCGGCCCACAGACAGCCCCACGCTGTTCCTCCAGCAGCTCGGTCGCGGGCTGCGCAAGCACCACGGCAAGTCTCTGTGCACCGTGCTCGATTTCGTCGGTCACCACCGGCGCGAGTTCCGGTACGACAGGCGCTTTCGCGCGCTCGTGGGCGGAACCCGCAAGGAACTCGAACGGCAGATCCAGGGCGGCTTCCCGTTCCTGCCCGCGGGATGCTCCCTCGAGCTCGACGCCGTCGCACGGGAGCAGATCCTCGAGAACCTGCGAACCGCCGTGCCGGAGCGCTGGACCCAGAAGGTCGACGAGCTGCGCGCGCTCGCGGCCCGCGGAGGCCCCGTGGACCTCGCGACCTACCTTCAGGAATCGGGTCTCGAGCTCGAGGAGCTGTACGGTGGAAACAAGAGCTGGTCCGATCTCCTCGCGGACGCGGGCGAACCCGTCGAGCAGGCGGGCCCGCACGAAATCGCGCTCCGCCGCGCGTGCGGACGTCTGTTACACATCGACGACCGGACCCGCATCGACACCTGGCGCCGGATTCTCGAGGCACCCGCTCCGCCGGATCTTTCCGTCTTCGGCGAACGGGAACGCCGCCTCGCGCGAATGCTCGTCGCGTCCGTTCTGCGCGAAACCCTGGAGAAGACGACGACGGTCGACGAAGCGTTCCTCCTCCTCTGGAATCATCCCCAGATCCGCCGCGAACTGGGAGAGCTGCTGGGCCTGCTCGAGGGGCGCATCGATCACGTGCAGGAGCCGCTCTCGTCGCATCCCGGCGTCCCGCTGCGCGTGCATGCGCGCTACACGCGCGACGAGATCCTCGCGGCGTTCGGCGTGGGGACCGCCGCGCGCGTCGCTCCGTGGCAGACCGGTGTCTACTGGGCGGCCGAGGCCAGGACGGACCTTCTCGCCTTCACCCTCGACAAGACCTCGGGCCAGTTCTCACCCACGACGCGCTACCGCGACTACGCGATCCGGCGAGACCTCATCCATTGGGAGAGCCAGAGCCTGACGCGCGCCGCGAGCCCCACCGGGCTGCGCTACCAGAAGCACGTCGCACAGGGCTCGTCGGTTGTCCTCTTTGCCCGGCTCCGAGCCGACAGCCGCGCGTTCTGGTGCCTGGGTCCCGCGACGTACGTGAGCCACGAGGGAGAGACCCCCATGGCCATCACGTGGCGGCTCGCGACGCCTCTGCCCGGCGACCTCTTCGCGGCCTTCGCCGCCGCCGTCGCCTGACGGCGTTAAGGCCGCCGCGGGTCCCGACGGCACGCCTACTTGCTAGATCGGATCAAAAGGACTAAGTTTATTGTGCCTTTCGATCCAGATACCCAAGTGAAGCCGCTCGACTTTTTCGCCAGGAACCCCGTGTTCACCCGAACGCAGTTCGGGGCGGAGAGGGGCAACGCCACTCCCCGAACCGCGAGCAATCTTCTCGCGTACTACGTCCGCGAGGGGCGGCTTCTTCGCGTGCGCCGCGGTCTCTACGCTGTCGTACCGCATGGGCTAGAGGCGGCGACCTTCATTCCTGATCCCTACCTGGTCGCGACCCAGCTCGCGCCGGATGCCGTGGTCGCGCTTCACTCTGCCCTCCAGTACCGGGGCCGCACGTACTCCGTGTGGAATCGGTTCCACGTATTCACCACGACGAAGGTAAACGCTTTCACTTTTCGCGGGAGCTCGTTCGTTGCCATCCGCCCACCGGACCGAACGAAGGGGCCCGGCGGCAGCGTCGTGGAAGAGCGCCACTCCGGAGGGATGGTGCGGGTCACCTCGTTCGAGCGGACCCTCGTGGACCTCGTCGACGACCCGGAAGCGGGTGGTGGGTTCGAGGAGGTGTGGCGGTCTCTGGAGATGGTCGAGTTCTTCGATCTCGAAGCAGTCGTCGCGGAGGCTCTCGCGCGGACGAACGCCATCACGGCGCTTCGAGTGGGGTTCTTCCTCGAGCAGCATCGTGAGTCGCTCTTCGTCGAGGAGCGGCACCTCGAGCCGCTGCGCGCTCGCCGGCCCAGGCAACCCGCCTACTTCGACGCTCGGCGGAGCCCCGGGCGTCTCCGTGCCGACTGGAATCTCATCGTTCCGGAGGCTGTGATCCACAGGCGATGGGCCGAGGTTTCATGACGCGATCCATCTCAGATCTCCGTCAGCTCGAAACAGCAACGGGATTCCGCGCCGACACGATCGAGAGAGTTCTTCTCCTCCTCGACCTCCTCGGAGCAATCCGTGCGCATCCTTTGTGTGGACCACGCGTCGCGCTCAAGGGCGGCACCGCCCTCAACCTGTTCCTGCTCGCGGCCCCCCGGCTCTCGGTGGACATCGACCTGAACTACGTCGGCACCGCGGACCGAGCGACGATGGATCTGGAGCGTCCGCTCGTCGACCGAGGTCTCCAGGCCGCGTGCGAGCGCATCGGCGTCACCGTCAAGCGCATCCCCACGGAGCACGCGGGTGGCAAGTGGAGGTTGTCTTTCGTAGCCGCAGCCGGCGGGACGGGGACGCTCGAGCTCGACGTGAACTACATGCTCCGCACGCCGCTCTGGCCTACGGAAGCCCGTACCCCGCACGTGCTGCAAGGTACCTCGCCTCACGGCGCGTTTCCAATTCTGGATCCGCACGAGCTCGCCGCCGGAAAGCTCGCCGCGCTCCTCGCGCGGTGCGCGAGCCGCGACCTCTTCGACACGCGGGAGCTGCTCCGGCCGGGGACTCTCGATTCCGGAAGGCTTCGGCTCGCGTTCGTCGTCTACGGCGCTGTCAATCGCGTCGACTGGCGGAACTCCCGTCGCTGCTCACAGATGACGAGCGGCTGCGCTCCCTCATCGCGGCGCATCCGGCGCTGGCGTGGAAGGCCCTGAATGTCCGAAAGTACAGCGGCCGCCAGATCTGACGGCGCGGTCGCTTGCACGAACGGGAGCGGCCTTCGCCGCCGCAGTCGCCTGACCCGCCTCCGCGCTACTTCAGCCCCTCGATGAGCCACAGATCCGACACGATCGTCTCCGTGGATCCGTAGACGTGCCCGCGCCCGTCCGGCGTGATCGCCTGACCGAGGACCCTCACCACGACGGAGGAATCGGCCGGAGACCGCTCGTGGAGCGTCTCGCGCTGCCCCGTCAGCGGGTCGAGGCGGTCGATTCGCCCGGGTACGACGCTGTCCGGCGAGACGTAGAGCCATTTGCCGTCTTCGCTCCAGGAGAGCAGGGAATTGTTCGAGGTGTCTCCGATCGTCTCTCGCGACGGCTGCCCGTCGAGAGAAAGGAGAAAGAAGTTCCCCTGGTCGCGGAAAGCCACGATCCATTTCCCGTCGGGCGACACGGCCTTCCCCACGAAACCGACGCCCTCCTCGGAGACCGGAGCCGGAGGCCCCGTCCGGCCGATTCTCCAGATGCGGTCCTTCTGACCCTTCGCGGCACCGAACACGAAGATGCTCTGGCCGTCCGGATGGAAGGTCGCCTGCCTCACCCTCTCGATGCCTCCCTGGTCCAGCACCAACGTCTCCCCCGCGCCCGTCGGCACGAGAGCGAGGCGCGGAGGCGTACCAACGGTCGCGATCACCAGCTTGCCGTCCGGCGAGAGGCCGTACGGCACGCCCTCTCCCAACCGCACGGGCGGTGACCCGTCCGTCGCGCGAAGGAAAATGACCGTCACCGATCCGGTCGCGAGCCCGGACTCCGTCAACAGGACCGAGCGACCGTCCCGCGTGATGTCGACAGCATTCGAATACCCGAGCCCCGAGAGGGTCCGCTCCCGGTCTTCCCCGGGGACCAGGACCCGCAGATCGGTCCGCCCCCGGAACAGATCCATGAGCACCCTCCCGTCGGGCGACAGATCCTGCAAGGCGCCACCGATCGGCAGGGAGAGAATCGACCTTTCGTCACCCGAGAGATTCACGGCCTTGAGGTAGCGCCGGCCCTCGAGAACGGCCGCGAACCAGACCTCCCGTCCGGTTCCGGTCCACGCGAGCCCGGCGACGCCGCCGTAGGGTTTCGTGAGGGTCGTCTTCTTTCCCGAGAGGTCGATCGCCACGACGGAGACCCCCTCCGGACTCCGCTCGAGGGTCGCGATCGTCCTTCCATCCGGTGAGACCCTGAGGTCGCCCCAGGGCGCGATATCCGGGCTCGGTCCGTAGATCACCTTCCCGATCGGCATCTCGACCGTGATGGCGATCCCGTTGATTCGCATCACCGCGAAGCTCTTCCCGTCGGGCGTGAGGTCGGCCCCCAGCACGTCGTCCAGGATCTCGCGCGGGGCGCCCCCTCCGGCCGCGACGCGGGCGAGCATGCCGGAGCCCGAGTACGAGCGGAAGAAGCCCTTGCGCAGAGAGACGGCGAGATCGCCGTTCTTCGCGACCGCGACGAGGCTTGCATTGGCGATGCCGACAGGCTTGACCCCCGGCGCGTCGATCGACGTCGTGAAGATCTCCGTGGGATTCCCGTCCCACGCGGCACTGTAGACGACGGAGCTGCCGTCCGGCGCGAAGCGAGCGCTCAGGATCGCGCCCTTCTTGAACGTCAACTGTCGATAGCTCGGCAAAGGCGGCGCGGGCGGATTCCACAGAGCGCGGGCGCCGAGGATTCCGGCGAGGCCGGCCACCGCCATCAGGGCGAGGGTCTCCTTCCAGCGCCTCGCCGGCGGCGCGGAGGGGTGCGGCGCGACCGCCTTCATCCGGCCCGTCGACGTGGTGTCGGAAGCGGCATCGAGCGCGAACGCGAGGTCCCGCGCGGACTGGAAGCGCGCGGCCGGGTCCTTCTCGAGGCAGCGGCGCATGATGCGTTCGAGCATCGGAGGCAGGTCCCGGTCCCCGTTCGTGATCTCGGCGGGCTCCTCGTTGAGGATCGCCGCCATCGTCTCGGCCCCCGTTCCCTTGCGGAACGCGCGCCGTCCCGACAGCAGCTCGTAGAGGACGACCCCCAGCGAGAAGATGTCGGAGCGGTGATCGGCGACGGTGCCGCGCACCTGCTCCGGCGACATGTAGCCCACAGTGCCCAGCACGGTGCCCGGCTCGGTGTTCTTGAGCGTCGGCGCGCTCGACTCGTCCTCGGCAAGCAGCGTGCGGCGCGCGAGGCCGAAATCCAGGATCTTGATGTGACCCTCGCGCGTGACGAAGAGGTTCTCGGGCTTCAGGTCGCGGTGGACGATGCCCTTCACGTGCGCGGCGTCGAGCGCCTCGGCGATCTCCCGCGCGAAGAGGAGAGCCTTCGCGACCGGGATCGGGCCGGAGTCGAGCCGCTCGCGCAGCGTGCCCCCTTCGAGGAGCTCCATCACGGCGAACACGACCCCGTCGTGCGTCGCGAAGTCGAAGATCGAGAGGATGCCCGGGTGCGAAAGGGCCGCGACGGCGAGCGCCTCGCGCTCGAAGCGCGCGAGCGCGTCGGGATCGCGCACGAGAGAGTCCGCGAGCACCTTGATCGCCACGTCGCGCTTCAGCTTGGCGTCCCGGGCGCGATAGACCTCACCCATCCCGCCCGCGCCGAGCGGCGCGAGGATCTCGTACGGTCCGAGCCGTGTCCCCGCGGCAAGGGTCATTCTGAGCGGGCCAAGGTTAACCGAGACTCAGCTCAAGGAGCCCGAACACGTAGGGAACCGCCGTCTCGACGCGGAGGATGCGGGGCCCGAGGCTGAAAGGGCGAAACCCGTGCGCCTCGAGGAGCCCGACCTCGGACGGCACCCATCCACCCTCGGGCCCGATGGCGACCACGGCCGGAGGCTTTGCTGGCGGAGCGCCGGAGCCGGTGGCACCCGGGTGCGCCAGAAGCCGCGCGCAGGTCGCGGCGGGCCACACCGATTCGAGCTCGTCCTCGACGAACGGCCGGAAGCGCCGGCGCACCAGCACCTCGGGCAGCACCGTGTCGCGGGCCTGCTCCAGCCCGAGCACGAGGTTCCTCTCGATCTCCTCGGGCCCGAGGAAGGGCGAGTCGAAGTAGCTCTTCTCCACGCGCTGAGCGCCGACGAGGACGATCCGTCGCGCGCCAAGCGCAGCGGCCGACTGGAGAACGCGACGGAACACCTTGGGGCGCGGCATCGCGAGCAGGAGATCGAGCCCGCTCCGTGGCGGAGGATCCTGAGTGAGCGCGGCCGAGAGGCGCACCTCGTTCGGCTCGACGACGAGCACCGTTCCTTTCCCTACCGCGCCGTTTACCCGTCCAATGGTGAGCTCATCGCCCACCTTGGCTCGAAGAACCTCGCAGATGTGCCGAGCCCTGCGGCCGCTCAGCACCACAGTGCCGCCTTCGTCGAAGTCGTCCGGATGGAGGAGGATCAGGTTCACGGCCTCGCCGAGGGTATCGCGACCTCCCGCTCGCCGACTCCTATACTGGTCCTACCCCGCCATGCCACTTCCTGCCCAACAAACGCCTCGAGTCGCGCCGTGCTCCTCGACGCCAGGAGCAGCGGCATGAGCCGCCACGGAATCCCCGAACGCGAGTCACTCCATGTGGAGTTCAAGAGTGACGCGAAGCGGCTACCCGATTCCGAGCTCGTTCTCGCCGCAGTCTGCCTGGCCAACACGGAAGGCGGCGTCATCTACCTCGGAGTCGAGGACGACGGCACGATCACCGGCCTCCGCCCCGACCATCAGGACACAACGGGCATCGCCGTTCTCATCGCGAACAAAACGGTGCCACCCCTCAGCGTCCGCAGCTCGCTTCTCGAGGTCGCCGGCAGGAAGGTCGCGAAGGTCGAGGTGCCTCGCTCCACGCGGCTCGTGGCGACCTCAGGGGGCACCCTCCAGCGCCGGCGCCTCATGGCCGACGGAGCCCCAGCATGCGTGCCGTTCCTTCCCCATGAGTTCGCGACGAGAGAATCCGACCTCGGGCTCGCAGACGTGTCCGCCCTTCCGGTTGCGGGAGCTCGAGAGGACGCGCTCGATCCGGTGGAGAGACAGCGACTCCGCCAGGCCATCGAACGCTACAAGGGAGACCGATCGCTCCTCACCCTCGACGACGCCCAGCTCGACGGTGCGCTCGGGCTCTCACGCACCCAGGACGGCAACCGCGTTCCCACGCTCACGGGGCTCCTTCTGATCGGCCGGGAGGACGCGATCAGGGATCACGTCCCCACGCATGAGGTCGCCTTCCAGGTGCTCTCTGGAACGAGCGTTCGGGTCAACGACTTCTACAGGTGGCCTTTGATCCGCCTCTTCGAACGGGTCGAGGAGCAGTTCCACGCGCGCGTGGAGGAACGGGAGCTGCAGGCAGGGCTCTACCGGGTACCGGTTCCGAACGCAGACCCAGGCGCCTTTCGTGAAGCGTTCCTGAATGCGCTCGCGCACAGGGACTACACACGGCTCGGCGCGATCCACGTGCGCTGGTCGGGAGAGGTGCTCACGGTGAGCAGCCCTGGCGGCTTCGTCGAGGGTGTCACGCTCCAGAACCTCCTCGTGGTCGAGCCCCGCCCGCGCAACCCGCGGCTCGCGGACGCGATCAAGCGGGTGGGTCTCGCCGAGCGCACCGGGAGAGGAGTCGATCTGATCTTCCAGGGGCTTCTCCGCTACGGCCGCCCGGCGCCCGACTACGGCCGCAGTGATGCTGCCGGCGTGGCCGTGGACATGAGCTGCCGCGAGGCCGACCTCGGCTTCCTCGAGATCGTGCTCGAGCACGAGAAGCGGCTCGGGGGGCCGCTCGCAATCGACGGGCTCATCGTCCTCGCGAAGCTCCGAGAGGTGCGAAGGGCGGATACCGCAGAGCTCGGGGTCGCGCTGCAGAAGGACGCTGCCGCCGCGCGGAGTACGCTCGAGAGCCTCCTGGAGGCGGGTCTGGTTCAGGCGCACGGCGTGAAGAAGGGCCGGACGTACACCCTGAGCCCGGCCGTCTACAAGAAGCTGGGCCGGACCGCGGCCTACGTGAGGCAGGTGGGCTTCGACAAGCTCCAGCAGGAGCAGCTCATCCTCAAGCTCATCGAGCAGCAGGGCAGCATCCGGCGACGTGACGTGATCGATCTTTGCCGCCTCAGCGCCGACCAGGCGAAGAGACTGCTGAGTGCTCTGGTCGAGAGAGGCGTGCTCCGAAGAGAGGGCGCCGATAAGTCGACGGTTTACGAGCGCGCCTGAAGGATACGGGCGCGCCCGAAAGGGTTTACGGGCGCGCCCGTAGAATTCACCATGAGTGCCCCCCCTGGGTGCTGGGCGCCCTCCCGTGCCACCCCTCCCGACGTTGATACTCTCCCCGCACCGGAAAACAGGGAGGACGCAACGCAGGCGATCCGGAGGGGTGCTTCCTTTGGCGTGGCCGCCGCGGTCGCTGCCGCGATCGCGCTGGCGGCGTGCCCGGGCGCCGAGGCCCTGGGAGCCTCCCTCATCGTCCGGCGGGCGGGCGAAGGCGCCCTCTCGACCCTCGCCGACTCGGTCGCGGGCGAGGTGAAGAAGAAGCCCGGCGCGGGGAGCCCCCGGATCGTCGAGATGACGGGCGACCCCATCGCCGACCGGGCCGCCATCGAGCGCGAGGCGAAGCAGGCCACGGTCGTCTACGCGGTGGGCGCCGATGCCACGGGCCTCGTGGGTGACCTCCCGAACGCCGCCATCATCGCGCTCGGCATCGCGAACCCGGCCAAGGTCAAGACCTCCGGAACGTACCTCTCCGTCTACCCGAGGCTCGACCGCGTGTTCACGTTCCTCCAGGAGAAGCTCGCGGCCAAGCGTGTCGGGTTTCTGCACACCCCCACGCAGAACGGCGAGATGGCCCTCCTCTTCGCCAAGGCGGCGCAGACCCGGGGGCTCACGTTCAACCCGATACCGGTTTCCTCGCCCGGCGAGCTGGCCCGCGCGCTCAAGGACGAGCTGCCCAAGATCGACGTGCTGCTCCTCGCCGTCGACCCGCTCCTCTTCGACCGCCGGAACCTCGAGACCATCGTGGCCCAGTCCATCGCGCAGAAAAAGCCGGCCGTCGGCTTCCTGCGCGACCTCACCGCGCTCGGCGTGCCCGTGTGCCTCGTCTCCTCGCCCGGCGAGGTCGCGGCCAAGGCCGTGGAGCTGTCCGAGTTCACGGGCATCAAGGGCAAGAAGCGCGTCGAGATCGACAGCGCGCTCGTCTACCTTTCGAGGAAGTCGTCGGCCGCGCTCAACCTGAGCCAGGACCTGGGGACCGTCGATGGGCGCTAGACGGTTCCTCGCCCCCCTCCTCCTGACGGTGGCCGTTGCCGCTTCCCCGGCTGCGACCGCCCAGCAGAGCTTCTTCGAGCAGGGGCGCGACTACTTCCTCACCAAGACGATCGAGGGCGCGTCCAAGCACACCGAGGCGCTCAGCGAGACGCCCGCGACCGCGACCATCATCACGCGAGACGAGATCGAGCGGTACGGCTTCCGCACCGTGGCCGACGTCCTGTCCTTCGCCGTGCCGGGCTACACCGCGTCCACCGATCGCACGTGGGACTTCGCGGGCGGCCGCGGGCTCACGCTCTTCGAGGACTTCAACACGCGGCTCCTCGTGACCCTCGACGGGCACCCGATGAACGAGCCGTGGAACAACTTCGTGGGAATCGGGCGCGAGATGCTCATCCCCCTCGAGCTGGTGGAGCGCATCGAGATCATCCACGGCCCGTCGGCCCTCCTCTACGGCGGCTACAGCCTCTACGGCCTCGTCAACGTCGTCACCTCGAGCGGCGACAGCCTCCCGGGCTGGCGCGTGAGCGCCTCCGGCGGCTCCTTCGCCACGGGCCAGGCGGTCGCGTCCTTCGGGGCGTCGGGGCTCCTCCCGGCAAAGAACGAGGACGAGCCCGGCACGCCGTGGAGCCTCTTCGCGGCGGGCGGCTACTACCGGTCGAGCGGGGAGAGCTTCGACTTCCCGCGCATCGACGTCGGCGCCCCCGTGGACTTCCAGGGCGGCACCATCTGGGGCGGCCGGCAGAAGGGCAACGACCGCGAGCGCGCGCCGTTCGCGTTCCTCAAGGCCTCGCTCGGCACGTTCTCGCTCCTCGCCCGCGCGGGCTATCGCGACAAGGGCGAGATCTTCGGCAAGTACGGCACCATCTACGCGTCGCCCTTCGAGCACCGGCGGGACACGAAAGACCTCGTCGAGCTGAAGTGGCGTCCGCAGCTCGGGCCCCGGCTCGAAGGCTCCGTCCGCGTTTTCGGCGACCGCTACACGTACCGCAGCCAGAGCACGTACGCGGGCGGGTTCGACTACCCGTTCGTGAAGGCGTTCTTCTACCGCACCGTCGCCGACACGTGGGAGGCCGGGGGCGAGGCCAGCTTCACGTACCGGACGGGCGTCCACCTCCTCACGTTCGGCGTCGAGTACCGCTACCGCACCGTGGACGATTCCTACGGCGACGTGCGCATGGACACGCTCGCGCCGCTCTCGCCGCCCACGGTGCGCAGCTCGAGCGGGCATCTCCTCGTGGCGTATCTCCAGGAGGAATGGCGGCCCACCGGCACGCTGTCGTTCGTGCTGGGCGGGACGTTCGCCGACACCGCGCCCGGCGGAACGTCGGTGCTGCCCCGCGTCGCCGTCATCTACAAGCCGCTGCCCCGCGTGTCCATCAAGGCGCTCTGGGGCCAGGGCTTCCGCCCCCCGTCGCTCTACGAGGCCGAGAACCAGGTCGCGGAGCTCCGCCCCGAGACGATGCGGTCGGCCGAGCTGTCGCTCCTGTGGGAGGCCTCGAAGGGCCTCGCGCTGAACGCCTACGCGTTCGACAGCCGCCTCTCGGGCCTCATCCGCTACCACGCCGTCGACGGCGGCGGCTACCAGTCGCTCGACGATGCCCCGGCCCACGGCCTGGGCGGCGCGATCCAGGCGCGGGCGGGCGCCCTCCGCGGCTACCTGAACATCGCCTACGCGCGGGCGCATCTGGAGCGTCCCGGCACGGAACCCCGGGATCTGCCCGGCAGCTCGCGGTGGCTCCTCTCGGGCGGCGCCTCGTACGATTTCGACCCGCTCACGGCCTCGCTCTCGGGCCGCGTCGTCGGCAGGCAGGAGCTCGACCCCGCCTTCTTCGAGGACGGGTCCGCCGGAGATTTCGTGGAGGTCAACGCGCGCCTCCTTTGGAAGACCCGCGTCGAGTACTACCCCGTGACCTTCACCCTCGACGTCCGCAATCTCTTCGACAACAGGGGCAGTCTCGCCGCGAGCCCCAGCCAGGTGCTTTCGTACGTCCCCATCCCCCGCCGGTCGGTTGCGGCCGGATGCGAGATCCGGTTCTGAACAGGAGAATTCGATGAACACGTCCACGTTCCGCGCCCGGCTCACCGGCCTCGGCCCCCTCGCGGTCCTCGTCCTCTGCCTCGCCGCGCCGCGAGCCCAGGGCGCCCCCCCGCCGGCAGAGCAGCAGGCCCTGAGCGACCTGTACAGCGCGACGAACGGCGCCGGGTGGACGAACGCGAACGGCTGGTTCACGAAGGTGCCCGTCTGCTCCTGGTTCGGCGTCACGTGCGACATGACCCAGTCGACGGTCATCGGGCTGACGTTCCCCGGGAACAACCTGGTGGGAACCCTCCCGTCCTCGATCGGGAACTTCACGAACCTCACCGTCCTCGACCTCGGCTCGAACCAGATCTCGGGACCCCTTCCCGCGGAGCTCTGGGGCCTCGCCACGCTCGACACGCTCATCCTCGCGGACAACCCCATCGGCGGCAGCCTGCCTTCGGCCGTCTCGGGCCTCACCAGCGTCGGGGTGCTCGCGCTCTTCGACTGTCAGCTGTCGGGCCTCATTCCCTCCGAGATCGGCAACCTCCCCGCGCTCGAGGTGCTCGACCTCGGGATCAACCAGCTGAGCGGGCCGATTCCGTCGTCCCTCGGCAATCTGACGGGCCTCACGTTTCTGCGTCTCGACGCCAACCAGCTCTCCGGCGAGGTGCCGGGAAGCCTCCAGTCCCTCGCCCTCCTCTCGGAGGCCGACTTCCGGTGGAACGCGCTCTTCACGAGCGACCCGATGCTGGAGGCCTTCCTCGACTCCATTCAGTTCGGCGGCGACTTCTCGGGCACGCAGACGGTCGCGCCCTCGAACCTCGGGGTGTCGGGCACCACGGCCGTCTCGGCCCACCTCACCTGGACACCGATCGCCTACACCGCGGATCCGGGCTTCTACGTCGTTTCCATGAGCACGAGCGCCCAGGGGCCGTTCCAGCCCGTGGGACAGACCTCCGACAAGACCGAAGGCCTCATGATCGTGGCGGGCCTCACGCCGGGAACCCAGTATTTCTTCACGGTCCACACCGTCACGCAGGCGCACGCGAGCAACGGCAACACCGTCACGAGCGAGCCCAGCCCCGCCGTGACCGGCACGACGACGAGCTGCACCTACTCCCTGCTGCCGGCCTCCGCGAACGTTCCCTCGAGCGGCGCGGCCGGGCTCTCGTTCCAGGTCCAGACGGGCGCGGGGTGCGCCTGGGGAGCACAGTCCGACGTCTCCTGGATGACCGTGGTCAGCGGAGTCGAAGGCAACGGGACGGGGACCGTCACGTTCGACGTCTCTCTCAACCCGGGACCCGCGCGGCAGGGAACCCTCACCGCCGGCGGACAGACGTTCACGGTGAACCAGGCGGATGGCTGCCTCCCCTCGCTGATGCCGCAGAGCAGCAACGTCGGGGCCGGCGGGGGCTCGGGGCTGTCGTTCCAGGTGCTGACGGGCCCGCCGTGCCCGTGGACCGCCGCTTCGAACGACCCCTGGATCAGCGTCATCGGCGGCTCCTCGGGGAGCGGTGCCGGAACGGTCACGTACAACGTCGCCCCGAACGTCGGACCCGCGCGCACCGGCACGATCACCGCGGCCGGGCTGACGTTCACGGTCGATCAGGCGGCGGGCTGCAACCCGTCGCTCCTGCCCACGAGCGCGAACGCCGGGGCCGGCGGCGCCACCGGGCTGACGTTCCAGGTGCAGATCGGCGCGGGCTGCGTCTGGTCCGCGTCGTCGAGCGTGCCCTTCCTCACCGTCACGGGCGGCACGCCGGGGAACGGCACCGGCACCGTCACGTACGACGTCGCGGCCAACGTAGGACCCGCGCGCTCGGGCACGATCACCGCCGCCGGGCTGACCTTCACCGTCGACCAGGCCTCGGGCTGCGCCGGGACGCTGGTTCCGCCGGGCGCCAACGCCGGAGCGGGGGGCGCGACCGGGCTGACGTTCCAGGTGCAGATCGGCGCGGGCTGCGTCTGGTCCGCGTCGTCGAACGACGGGTTCCTCGCCGTCACGAACGGCACACCGGGGAACGGCACGGGCACCGTCACGTACGACGTCGCCGCCAATGCCGGGCCCCAGCGCACGGGCACGATCACCGCGGCGGGGCAGACGTTCACCGTCGTCCAGGCCAACGGCTGCTCGGCGAGCCTCGTGCCCACGGGCGCCAGCGTCGGTGCCGCCGGCGGGAGCGGGCTCACGTTCCAGGTCCAGACGCCGGCCTCGTGCCCCTGGGCGGCCTTCTCGAACGACGACTTCGTCATCCTCACGGGCGGCGCCTCGGGGAGCGGCAACGGAACCGTCACCTACAGTGTGTCCCCCAACGCGGGTCCCGCCCGCACCGGCTCTCTCAACGCGGCGGGCCAGACCTTCACCGTCGACCAGGCCGGCGACTGTACGGCGACGCTCGTCCCCACCAGCGCCAACGTGGCGGCGGCGGGCGGCAGCGGTCTGACGTTCGCCGTGCAGGCTCCCGGCGGCTGCGCCTGGACCGCGGTCTCGAACGCGCCGTTCCTCACCGTCTCGGGCGGCTCCTCCGGCAGCGGCAACGGCACCGTCACCTACGACGTCGCGGCGAGCGCGGGCCCCGCGCGTTCCGGGACGATCACCGCGGCCGGACAGACCTTCACGGTCGACCAGTCCGACGGCTGCTCGGCCCAGCTCCTCCCCACGGGCGCGAACGTCGCGGCCGGCGGTGCCGCGGGCCTGACGTTCCAGGTTCAGACCTCGACGGGATGCCCCTGGACCGCCTCCTCGAATTCGGCCTTCGTGACCCTGACGGGCGGCTCCTCGGGCACGGGCACCGGAACGGTGACGTACGACGTCGCTGCCAACAGTGGCCCGGCGCGCGCGGGCACGATCACCGCCGCGGGCAGGACGTTCACGGTCGACCAGGCCGGCGGCTGCTCGGCCCAGCTCCTCCCCGCGGGCGCGAGCCTCGCGGCGGGCGGCGCGACCGGTCAGACGTTCCAGGTCCTGACGTCTCCGGGCTGTGCCTACACCGCGACCTCGAACGCCGCCTTCCTCACGATCACGGGCGGCGCCTCGGGCAGCGGCGACGGCACGGTGACGTACGACGTCGCTGCCAACAGTGGACCCGCGCGCACGGGCACGATCACCGCGGCCGGACAGACGTTCACCGTCGACCAGGCGGGCGGCTGCAGCGCGACGCTCGTCCCGGCGGGCGCGACCGCTGCCGCCGCGGGCGGCTCGGGACGGACGTTCCAGGTTCAGACGGGTGCGGGCTGCGCCTGGACGGCCACCTCCAACGCCGCGTTCCTCACGATCACGGGCGGGGCCTCGGGCAACGGCGACGGCGTCGTCACGTACGGAGTCGGCGCCAACAGTGGACCCGCGCGCACGGGCACGATCACCGCGGCCGGACAGACGTTCACCGTGGATCAGGCGGACGGCTGCAGCGCAACGCTCGTCCCGGCGGGCGCGACGGCGCCCGCCGCAGGTGCCGCGGGACAGACGTTCCAGGTCCAGACGGGCGCCGGCTGCGCCTGGACGGCCGTCTCGAGCTCCGCATTCCTGACGATCACGGGGGGCGCCTCGGGTACGGGCAACGGCACCGTGACGTACGCGGTCGACGCCAACACGGGCGCGGGCCGCACCGGCACGATCGCGGCCGCGGGCCAGACTTTCACCGTCGACCAGGCCAACGGCTGCGTCACGAACCCGGCGCTCCTTCCCACGGGGGCGACCGCGCCGGCCGCGGGGGTCGCGGGACAGACGTTCCAGGTGCTGGCGGGAACGGGCTGCGCGTGGAGCGCGGTGTCCAACGTCCCCTGGCTGACGATCACCTCGGGCGCTTCCGGGAGCGGCCCCGGCACCGTCACGTACGACGTGGTGGGGAACCCCGGACCGTCCCGCACCGGAACCATCGCGGCTGCGGGCAACGTTTTCACGGTCACGCAGGGCGACGGCTGCTTCGCGTCGACGGGCGTGAGCCCGCCCGGCCTGAACGTTTCCGCCGAGGGCGGCTCGGGCCTCGACTTCCAGGTTGTCGCCGCACCCGGCTGCTCCTGGTCTGCCACCCTCGCGACCTCCTGGATCACGATCACCTCGGGCGGCTCGGGCACCGGAAATGGAACGGTGTCGTTCTCCGTCGACCCGAACCCCGACGCCGCCTCGCGGGTCGCGTTCGTCACCGTGGAGGGCGCGACGTTCGCGGTGGTCCAGGCGGCCGCCGACTGCGCGTACCGCCTCGCTCCTCCGGCGGCCACGGTTCCTCCGGCCGGCACGCCGGCCCAGACGTTCCAGGTGCAGACGCCGGGCGGCTGCCCTTGGATGGCCGTCCCGGGCGCTCCCTGGATCACGATCGCGTCCGGCGCGTCGGGCTCCGGCGCCGGCAGCGTGACGTTCGCGGTCGCGGCGAACCCGGATGCCGCCGTGCGCACCGGCACGATCACCGTCGCGTCGGAGACGTTCACGGTGACGCAGTCCGCCGCGGGCTGCACCTACCGGCTCGTGCCGGCGGGAGCCACCGCGCCGCCCGCCGGAGCCACCGGCCAGACGTTCGAGGTCCAGGCGCCGGGCGGCTGTCCCTGGACGGCCGCGACCGTCGCGCCCTGGATCGCTCTGTCGAGCGCTTCGGGCTCGGGGACGGGAACGGTCACCTACGACGTCGACGCGAACCCCGATCCCCCGCGCACGGGCACCATCCAGGTCGCGGGTCAGACGTTCACCGTCCAGCAGGCGACCGACTGTCGCGTTCCCGCGTCCCCCGGGATCACGAGCTTCCCCACGGCGCCCGTCGTCGCCGGCAGCAGCTTCACCGTGTCCTGGAGCGCGGTGCCCGGCCTCCCGTCCACCGCGTTCTACGAGGTCGAGGTCGGAACCGGCGCCGGCTGTGCGTCGCCCGTCGTCGAGACCACGACGGGGCTCTCCGTCACGATCCCGACGGCCCCCGGTGTCGACGCGGTCCACTGTGTGCGCGTGAGGGCCGTCGCGGGCGGGAGCTGTCCCGGCGTCGCGTCGGCTTTCACGTCTC
Source organism: Acidobacteriota bacterium (assembly GCA_016789625.1). GTDB lineage: Bacteria > Acidobacteriota > Thermoanaerobaculia > UBA5066 > UBA5066 > JAEUQS01. The sequence goes on from JAEUQS010000285.1 coordinate 21,595, forward strand.
CGGTCACCGTCACGGCGCGCACCCTGCCGGCTCAGTTCCTCGAGATCCAGGGCCAGCGGCCGCCGGCCCGCGTCACCCTGGGACAGGCACCGCCCGCGGGCTCGACCGTGGTCTACCGCAACGTGGGCGGCGCGGCCGCGGTTCTGACCCTGACCTCGACGGGCGGGTTCTTCACGCCGTCCCCCGCCGCGACGGGCAGCGTCGCTCCGGGAGAAGACGCCACGATCCAGCTCGTCTTCGACCCGGCGAGCACCTCCACGACGGGCGTTCGCACCGGCGAGCTCGTGGGCACCTGGAGCACTCCCGACGGCACCTCCACGGTCTCGAGCACGGTCGCGCTCACCGTCTTCGGTGCGCCCTCGTCCGGCTCCACGGCGGGCGCCAGGCTCGAGGTGATCGGCAGCCCGCGCGTCACGTTCCGTCAGCTCGGCGGGAATCCCCCGCCCCAGCCGATCGGCATTCGCAACAGCGGCTCCGTGCCCGTCCGCATCGCCCCCGCGATCGGCCCCGGCGGGGCCTGGCTGGACGTCACCGGAGACTTCGCGACGGCCCTCGGCGCCGGCGAGGAGCGGACCTTCGAGCTCGTGGTCGACAGGAGCCGGAGAACCGCCGCCGACGGGCTGCCGCCTCTCACCACGGGCTTCCGCATCGAGAACGTCGACGGCGCGGCCGGCGACGCGGCGACGTTCGAGGTCCTCGACGAGGAGCCGCCGGCCCCCTCCTCGGGCACCGACCGCAGCAACATCACCGACACGCAGTTCGCCCTCATCCTGGGCTCCACGGTGAGCACGCCCGTCCCCGGCGGCGCGGCGCGCAGCGGACCGTCGGGCTCACAGTACGTGTCCGACGGCTGGATCCGGAACCGCAGCTCGGCGCCGGTCTCCGTCGACCTCTACTACACGCCCGAGAACGCCGACGGCCTCCGCGATCCGCGGGTCCTGAAGAACACGATCACGATCGAGGGCTACGGAATGTACCGCCTCTCGGACTTCGTGGGCTCGCTCTTCGGCGTGACGGGAAGCGGGCACGTCGAGCTGCGCTCTCCCCAGCTCGCCCAGCTCACCGTGAGGGCCACGACCGATTCCATCGTCTACCGCGACGGCGTGCCGACGGCCCACAGTGCCGAGGTTCCGCTCCTCGTGTCGCGTCAGGGCGTCACGCTGCCCGAGGGCGGCTCGATTCCCGAGATCCTCCTCCTCACGGGGCTGAGAGGTCCCCTCTCGGGCCACCGCACGAACATCGTGCTCACAGAGACCGTCGGACAGCCGATCGAGGTGCGCGCCACGCTGTTCGCTCCGAGCGGCACGCGCCTCGGAAGGAAGACCGTCTCCCTCCAGCCCTACTCGAAGCTCCAGATCAACTCGGGGGATCCCGAGCTCTTCCCCGCTCCCTACGCGGAAGGGACGCTCGAGGTCGTGCCCATGGCCGGCGGAGGACAGGTTTCGGCGTTCGCGACCGTGCTCGACGTGGTCTCGGGAACCTACGCCGTGAGGCCGGGCTCCATCCTCGAGCGCCGCATCCCGGGTCGCCGGGTTTCCCGGCGACCCGCGGCGGAAGTGAGCAGCCCCGCTTACCTGCCCACGAGCGCGCACGGCCGCACCGACGACTCCGTGTACAGGACCCGCCTCGCGATCGCGAACGGCTCGGACGAGGACGTCCCGATCACCGTCACGTACGTTCCCGAGCCCGGCTTCGGCGAGCCCGGAGAGCCCGTGACCGTGGTGGTGCCGAGGCGCGCCGAAGAGGGCCCGCAGACGCTCACGTACGTCGACGTCCTCGAGGATCTGCTCGGCGTCGAGGGCGACACGCGCGGCATGCTGCGCTTCGAGGGCGAGCTGGCCGATCTCGTCTTCGCGGGCGAGACGACGACGCCGATCGACCCCGCGAACCCCGCGGCCGGGAACTCCGTCTCGGCTCTCACCCCGGCCCCCGGCGGCCAGGGAAAGTTCGCCGGCGTCTTCTACCCCGAGTCACCCGAGGCCATCGGTCTCAAGGCCACGGAGGCCGACACCGTGAAGCCCGAGGTCTACCTTCCCGCGATCTCCGACGGCGCCGAGTACCGGTCGCACCTCATCCTCGCCGAGCTCCTGGGACAGGCGGCGAAGGTGAAAGTGACTCTCCGGAAGACGGGCGGCGCGCCGATCGGCGAGCCCCTCGTGGTGTCCCTCGCTCCGAACGAGAGAAAGCAGATCAACCGCATCATCAACGAGATCGCCAAGCCCCCGGGCGGCGTGGGCGAGTTCAAGGACGTCGAGATCACCGTCACGGCCGCCGAGGGCAAGGGCCGCACGGTCGCGATGATCAACCGCGTCTCGAACGACCCGGCCTCGAAGAGGTCCGATACGTTCGTGCTCGGCCCCAGCGTCTCGTCGGGCTCGACCCGCCGGGGACAGAAGTGACGGGCAGATGAGGGAGGAGGCACCCTGACCGGCCCCGGCCTGAGGGCGCTCTTCGGGCGGCTCACGATCCGCTGGAAGGTCATCCTCATCGCGCTCCTCACCACGGTGGCCGTGCTCTCCGCGGTGGCGCTCGCGATCTTTTCGTACGACAGCGCGTCGTTCCGGCGGCGGGTGGTGGAAGACACGGCCGTGCTCGCGAAGATGCTCGAGGTGTCCTGCGCGCAGGCCGTCGTCTTCAGCGATCCGGAGGGCGCCGGGGAGGCGCTCGCGACGCTCCGCGCGCAGCCGCAGGTCGTGGGCGCGGCCGTCTACGCGGAGGACGGAAAGGTCTTCGCCTTCTACGGACGGGAACGCTCGGGCTTCGCGCCGCCCGCGCGCGAGGCGGATGGACACCGGTTCGAGCGGGACCATCTCGTGCTGTTTCGCACGATGACGTTCGGACAGAAGCAGGTGGGGACCGTCCACATCCTCGTCGACCTCTCGGCCCTCGCGGCCCGCCAGAAGGACTACGCCCGGATCCTCACCCTGCTGATGGCCGCGGCCTTCGCGTTCGCGTTCCTGCTTTCGTCGAGGCTGCAGCGGCTCATCTCCCAGCCGATCCTCGACCTCATCCAGGTGGAGCGGACGGTGTCCGACAGGAAGGACTACTCGATCCGCGCGGTGAAGCAGAGCTCGGACGAGATCGGCGAGCTGATCGACGGCTTCAACGAGATGCTCGTGGAGGTCGAGAAGAGGGACGCGTTTCTGCAGGAGAAGGGCGAGCAGCTCCGCGAGAAGAACGAGCAGATCCTCGACAGCATCCGCTACGCCCAGCACATCCAGGAATCGGTGCTGCCGCTCCCGCAGGTGCTCACGGCGAACCTGCCCGGGCACTTCGTGATTTTCAAGCCGTGCCACATCGTGTCCGGGGACTTCTACTGGTGCCACAAGGGCCACGGAAAGGTCTTCCTCGCCGTCGTGGACTGCACGGGCCACGGGGTGCCCGGGGCCTTCATGTCGATGATCGGGGGAAGCCTCCTGCGCAGCATCATCGTGGAACGCGGGGTCACGGATCCCGGCGTCATCCTCGACGAGCTCAACGCCGCCGTGCAGGAGACCCTGCAGCAGACGGCCGAGCGGCTGGGCGCCCAGGACGGCATGGACGCCTGCCTCTGCGTCTTCGACCTCGCGACCGGCGCGGTGACGTTCGCCGGAGCCAAGAGACCGCTGTACGTCGTCCGGGGGAGTGGCGGCAGCACCGAGCTCGTCGAGCTGGCGGGCGACCGGGCGTCGATCGGCGGGCGGCAACGCCAGGGCGGGCGCCCCTTCACCTCGCAGCCCATCCCGGTGAGCCCCGGCGACATGCTCTATCTCACGTCGGACGGCTACATCGATCAG
>JAEUQS010000308.1 GCA_016789625.1 Acidobacteriota bacterium
GAGAGCGGCCGTCAGCTCCTCGCGGCGTGGCGCTCGTTCGAAGCGGGGGCCGCAACCGAGATCTCCTTCGCGTTCGTGGAACTCTACGAATCGCAGCGCCGGTCCTTCGCCGATCGCCCCCTCGAGGCCCGGGTGCTCGCGGCCCGCGCCCGGCGGACGTTCGAGGATTACGGCGACGAAGTGAACCTCGGCCGCTCCGACTACACGTTCGCGCTCGCGCTCTCGCTGGCGGGGCGCGAGGTGGAAGCCCTCGCGTCCTTCCGCTCCGCGCGCGACCGCTTCCTCGCATGCGGGCAATACGGGGCCTACGTTTCCGCCCTCAACTCCATCGGCCTCTGCCTGCTCGAGCTGGGCGACGTTTCCGGAGCCAAGCACGAATACGCGCTCGCCCTCCGCGCCACGCAGCGGCTCGGCCAGACTTCGTACCGCCCGTACCTCCGCATGAACCTCTCGCGCACGTTCTTCGCTCACGGCCGCTGGGCCGAGGCGGCCCGCGGCCTCGAGACGGCCGTGCGTCTCTTCGCGGCGGCCGGCGCGGCCGCGGACGAGGCGATCGCCGTGGTCTACCTCGCCGAGTGCCTCGCGCGAACCGGCCGCTCCGAGGCCGCGCGCGACGTCCTTCGCCGCATGGAAGAGAAGCTCTCCGCCTCCGGCAGCGAAGGCGCGCTCCACCTCGCGCGATTCCGCGAGGAGATCACCTCGGGCGCGCCCGACTTCCCCGCGCTCGCGGGCCTCCGCGACCTCGCGGAACGCTCACTTCGAGCGTGAATCTTCCCGGGGTTTCTCGATCCCCGAATCGCTCGGTGAACGCCTCGTAGCGATCCCGCGCTTTCACTTGTACTGAAACCGCGCTCACGGCCTCACATACGTGCGGAAACCTTCGGTTTGCGCGCGCTGATTGACGGCTTCCGACAGGTCCCGAGACCGGGACCTCGAGGAGGACACCGTGAGGAAGCGACTGTATCTGTGTGTGGCCGCCACGGCTCTGTGCCTGGCCTTCTCCCCCGCCTCGGAAGGAGCGCAGCCGCCTCGCCCTCCCGGCAAGAGCGTGCTCCCCGACGCCGCGAACACGTTCGGAATCTTCGAGTTCCTGGAACGTCTCTTCAGCTGGCCCGGCGCGAACGACCGCCCGGCCCCGCGCGACGTTTCGGGCGGCAAGGGCGACACGCCCCGCTACGACCCCGACGATCCGCCGCCCTGCCCGCCCGAAGCGCTCCCCGACGACCCGTGCGTCAGAGGGCACGGCCCGGTGGGCTGACCTTCAGGCGCCGGGCTGCTTCCGCTCCGCGAGGAGGGCGCGCGTCGCTTCGTGCCGGGGGTTCCCGAGCACGCTCGAGGGCGCGCCCTCTTCCACCACCTGCCCGGCCGCGAGAATCACCACCCGCGTCGCGAAGTCGCGCACGAAATCGTCGTCGTGCGTCGTGAGAAGGAGCGTCCAGCCCTCCTTCACGAGGCGCTCGAGGCTTTCCCCCAGCTCGTTCCGCCTCGCGGGATCGAGCGAGGCCGTCGGCTCGTCCATGAGAAGGAGCGGCGGATCCATGGCCAGCGCGCGGGCAATGGCCACGCGCTGCGCCTCGCCGCCCGAGAGCTCGCGCGGGAACGCGTTCTCGCGGTGCCCGACGCCCAGCTCCGCGAGGAGCTCCCGGGCGTCCTTCTCGGCCGCGTCTGCCGCCACGCGCTGCACGTGGCGGGGCGCGAGCGTCACGTTGTCGAGAACGCGCAGGTGCGCGAAGAGCCCATGGTCCTGGAACACCAGCCCCACCCGCTCGCGGAGCGGGCGGAGACGCGATTCGGGAGGGAGCGGTCCGGGTGTGAGCGAGAAGCCGTCCACGGTGACGGAGCCCGCGTCGAACGGCTCGAGGGCGGCCACGGTACGGAGGATCGTCGTCTTGCCGCCGCCCGAGAGGCCCATGAGCGCCACGAGCTCGCCCTTGCCCACCTCGAGATCCACGCCGTTCAGAATCGCGCGGTCGCCGCGGCGCTTGGTGACCTTCGAGATCGAGAGAACGCCTTTCACGCGTGTCCCAGCGAGAAGCGCTCTTCGAGGCGCCGCGCGAGATGCGCGAGCGGCAGCGACAGCGCGAGGTAGAGGAGCGCGCAGAGCGCTCCCGGAAGCGCCCAGCTCCCCAGGTTCGACGCCATGATCTGCGTCTGCTTCGTCAGCTCGACCACGGTGATCACCGAGACGAGCGAGGAGTCCTTGAGCAGCGCGACGAAGTCGTTCGTCATGGGCGCGAGCGCCACCCGGAGCGCCTGGGGCCCGCGGATGAGCCGCAGAATCGAGAGCTCGCTGAAGCCCAGAGTGCGCGCGGCCTCGAGCTGCACGCGCGGCACCGAGAGGAGCGCCGAGCGGTAGACCTCGCTCTCGTAGGCCGCGTAGTTGAGGCCGAGGCCGAGGAGCGCCGCGAGGAACGCCGGCAGCTTCACGACGGCCGCGAGCCCGTAGTAGAGAACGAAGAGCTGGAGGAGCACGGGCGTTCCGCGCATCACCTCGACGTAGAAGCCGAGGAGCGTGCGCGCGGCGGGTCCGCCGTAGACGCGCCCCGCGGCGATCGCGGCGCCGAGCGCCATCGCGAGCGCCATCGCAGCGCAGGAAAGGACCAGCGTGATCAGCGCGGCCCGGAGCAGCGAAGGCAGATAGAGAAGCACCTTTTCTCTGGTGCCGAGCGATGCGGCCGGCGCTGCTGCCGCTGCAGGCGCCTGCTTCGCGGCCTTTCCCGTCGACGCGAGAGACGCCACGTGCGCGGCCTGGGCGTCGTCCCAGATCTCCCACTTGCGGTAGATGCGCTCCAGCGTGCCGTCT
>JAEUQS010000315.1 GCA_016789625.1 Acidobacteriota bacterium
GAGGCGCTGCTCCCCGATCGTCATGCCCATGTTTCCCCCGACCGGGGCCGCGGGCGTCGGATCGTTGAAGCCGACTCCTGCGGGATCGGCGTTGATGATCGTGATGGTCGCGGCGGGCGCAGCCGAGGTCGCGAGGAGCAGGAGAGACGCGAGGAGAGCGCGGCTGGTCTTCATCACGCTTCTCACTTCTCTTCGGGCGCCGCGGGCGGGGCCGGTGGAGCCTTCATGAACTTCGCGGCCTGCTTCGCCGTGTCGGCGCAGATCCACTCGACCTTGCCGCCGGCCCCGACGCGGGCGACCGCGGCGGTCTGGAAGCGGCCTTCGAGGTTCATCCCGAAGCCCCCTCCGGGCAGCGGATATTCCTTCAGGCCTTCGGCGCTGTCGGAAAACATCGAGCGCATCTGGCCCTCGAGGGCCTGCAGCTCGTTGGCCTCCGGCGCGCGGAGCTCGCCGGTCGCGGCATCGCGCACCACGACGAGACCGGCCTGACCGACGCCCGGCTTCTCGGCCTTGGGGGCTGCCTGCTTTCCGGCAACGGGCTTGCCGGCGGTGGTCTTTGCCTTCGGCCCTTGTTCCTTTTCGCAGGCCGGCGCCGGAAACGCCGCGACGAGCGACGCGACCGTGGCGCAGACCAGCGAGGTCTTGAGATGAGTTTTCATGGCAGGTACCTCCCTCGTACGAGAAAAATCGACACGCCAATCTATCAGCGATTCAACCCAATGGAATCCCACGAGGCGAATCGCCACACCTGGGCCGAGGACGACCTCTGGAGAGCTTCAGCCGTTCGGCCGGGAGGGGTCCAGCGGGAGCGAGAAGTGGAACGTGGTGCCGCGGCCCACGACGCTCTCCGCCCTCACTTCCCCGCCATGCGCGACGACGATCTTCTTGACGATGGCAAGGCCCAGACCCGTGCTCTTCTCCCCCGCCGTGCTCTTCACGCTCGTCGTCTGGAAGGGCTCGAACATCCGCTCCAGCTCGTGAGCCGGAACCCCGGGTCCCTGATCCTCGACGGCAAACCGGGCCCAATCACCGTCCCGCCGCAACGAGACCCGCACACGGGTTCCGGGCGCCGAGAACTTGATCGCGTTGCCCACCAGGTTGCCGAGCACCTGCTCGAGCTTGACCTCGTCCACCCGGGCGAGCAGAGGACCGGCATCATCCTGAAGCTCCACGGCGATCCGTTTCGGAGCGGCGAGCGTTCCGTGGAGCTCGACGCTCGAGCGCAGGATCTCCCGGAGGTCCGTCGGGGCGAGGTCGAGGCGGATGCTTCCGGCCTCGATGGCCGAGAGGTCCAGGAGGTCGTTGACGAGCCGCAGCATGAAGAACGCCGCGCGCTGGATGCGCTTCACCATGTCGTGGTCACGGGCCTGGTCGGCGGGTCCGGGCTCCAGGATCACCTCGCTGTAACCGATGAGCGCCGTCAGCGGGGTGCGCAGGTCGTGCGCGGCGATGCCCACGAACCGGTTCTTCAGCTCGTCGAGGCGCGCCAGCTCGCGGTTCTTGGCCTCCATCTCGCGCCTGAGGCGATCCAGCCGGATCTGCGTCTCGACGCGGGCCAGGACCTCGTCCGCGTCGAAGGGCTTGGTGACGTAGTCCACTCCGCCCGTCTTGAACGCCTTCACCTTGTCGAGCGGGTCCGAGAGGGCGCTGATGAAGATCACGGGGATGCCCGAGGTGGACGGCTTCGACTTCAGCTCCCGGCACACCTCGAAGCCATCCATCTCCGGCATCGTGATGTCGAGCATGACGAGCTCGGGGAGGAGAGACTCGATCATCGCGAGCGCGCGACGTCCGCTGTCGGCCATCCTCACGGTGTAGCCGGCCGCGCGGAGAATTCCCGAGAGGAGCCCCAGGTTCTCCGGGGTGTCGTCCACGAGGAAGACGTTGACCTTGTCGTTCGCCTTGTCGCTCACCGTGCGCTCCCCATCTCTTCCAGCAGGCTCAGCAGGTCGTCGAACCGGTACTGCCTCACGGCGCGATCGAGGGCGTCGGCAAGCGGCGCGTCGTGAGCGCGCACGGCCTCGGCAGCGGCCCGCGCCGCCTCGTCGTCCCCGCCGGCCAGCGCCGCCGCGAGAGGCTCCCGGAGCGTCCGCGGCAACGCCGCCAGCCGGACGGCCGTGAGGACGTCGCCTTCCGGGGCGACCCGCTCCGGAACGTCGCCGGCCGCATACACGAAGCGGACGCCCAGCTCGGCCACCTTCTCGAAGAGAGCCTCCTCGCGGAACGGCTTGGCCAGAAAGTCGTCGCCGCCCCACTCGGACATCGACTCGAGCTCGTTCGGGAAGGCGCTCGCCGAGAGGATCACGATCCGGACACGTGACCGCTCCGGCGTCTTTCGCTCCTCGGTGCGGATCCTCTCGGTCGCCGACCGCCCGTCCAGCACCGGCATGCGCAGGTCCATGAAGATCAGGTGGGGCTGCCATTCCCTCCAGATCGCGACGGCTTCCTCGCCGTTCGCAGCCTCCCGCGCCTCGAGGCCCACCGACCGGAGGAGCTTCTCGAGGAGGAGCCGGTTTTCCGCCACGTCGTCCACCACGAGGATGCGAAACGGCGCCTGGCTCGGGAGCAGCCCCACGACGCGGCGCCGTCCGGCGGACGCGGGCACGACCTCGCTTTCCGCGGCGAGCGGTAGGTCGATCGCGGCCGCGAACGTCGACCCCTTCCCCGGCTCGCTCACGACGGTGATGTCGCCTCCCATGAGGCGCGCGAAATCGCGGCTGATCGAGAGCCCGAGGCCCGTTCCCTCTTTCGACTTCTCGCCCGTCGCCGTCTGCACGAACGGCTGGAAGAGGCGGGAAAGCTCCTCAGGCGTCATGCCGGGCCCGGTGTCCTCGACCTCGAAGAGACCCCGGCCGTCCCGCCACGAGGCCCGCAGCACGACACGCCCACGGTCCGTGAATTTAACGGCGTTGCTGAGGAGATTGAGGATCACCTGGCGCAGCCGGCTCTCGTCGCCCACCACGTGCGCCGGGAGCGCCCCCTCCGCTTCGAACGCGAGGTCCACGCCCTTGCCTTCGGCCCTCACCCGCAGCATGTCGGTGAGGCCTTCGAGCATGGGCGCGAGGGCGAAGGGAGCGCGCGCCATGGTGATCTGACCCGCCTCGATCTTCGACAGCGAGAGCACGTCGTTGATGAGCCCGAGGAGGTGCTCCCCCGCGCGTCCGATGATCTCGAGCTGCTCGAGGTCCTCGGCGTCCCGTCCTCGCCGCCGGGCCATCAGCTGGGCGAAGCCGAGCACGGCGTTCAGCGGCGTGCGCAGCTCGTGGCTCATGTTCGCGAGGAAGATGCTCTTGGCCCGGCTCGCGTCCTCGGCCCGACGCTGATGCTTCTCGGCCTCCAGCAGCGCCGCCTCCGTGCGTTCCTTCTCGATCCGCAGGCTCCTGGTGCGCTCCTCGACCTTCTGCTCGAGGCCCTCCACCAGCTCGGCGTTGCCGATCGAGATGACGATCTGACCGGACAGCATCGAGAGCGTCTTCACGCGTTCGGTCGTGAAGGCGCCGGTCGTGAGGTTGTTCTCGAGATAGATGACGCCCCGGAGCCTTCCCTGGCTCTGGATGGGAAGGCAGAGGAGTGACTTCGGCTGGCGCGCCTGCAGATAGGGGTCGGCCTCGAACCGGGGATCGCGCACCGCGTCGTCGAGCACGACGCTCTCACCCGTGCGCGCCACGTAGTTCACGACCGAGGTCGCGAGCCCGGAGCCGCCCGTCGTCGACTCGGCCGCGATCTCGAGCCGGCTTTCCGCACCCGTGCCGCGCTCCAGGAGGATGAGCCCGCGCTCGGCCCCCGCGTTCTCGATGAGGATGCCGATCATCGTCTCGAGCAGCCTGCCGAGCACGACCTCGCCCGAGATCGCCTGGGAGGCCTTGAGGACCGTCTCGAGATCCAGCGACGCGGTCGCCGCCTGGATCGTCATCGAGTCGGGCGAAGCCGTGCGCGCGAGCGCGTGGGGCACCGCGGCCAGCAGGGGGCGAAGCCGAAGGTCCAGCGCGGCGACCTTCGCGCCCGCGCCCCATCGAACGTACAGCTCCCGCGCTTTCAGGAGAGAGACCGCCACCATCTCGGGCTCGTCGCGCGCCTCCCAGAGGCGGGCCGAGAGCTCGTGCACGAGCCCCTCCTCGTGCGGGTGCTCGTTCTCGCGGGCCGCGGCGGCGGCCTGCCGGTAGAGCGGCCTCGCGTCGGGCCGGCCCGCGATGCGCGCTCGCTCCGCCTCGACGAGAAGGTACCGCTGCCGGTGGTTCCGAGGCGCGTGCCCGGCCCAGCTCTTCATCTTCTTCTGGTTCGAGGCGACTTTTCGCAGATGCGCGGACGCGTCTCCCGGACTCTTCTCGGCGAGGGCGATACGGTTGAGCGAGTCGTAGAAGTAGAAGACGGGTACCTGGAGCAGGGCCGCGACGGTCGCGAGGTATTTCTCGGCCTCGAGCGCGTGCGCGAGCCCCTCTTCGTGGTGCGAGAACCAATAGCACAGCACGAGGGAGTAGAGGTGGACGTTGCAGACGCCGAACAGGTCGTTGGCCTGATGGTGAACGGGAAGCATCGCCGCGTCGTTCAGCGAGGCGCCCTGGAGCCGCCAGGGCGCGGGCGCCTCCCCCACGAGGCACTGCTCCGCCTGGCGCACGGCGTTGATGTACTGCGTCCCGCTGTC
>JAEUQS010000346.1 GCA_016789625.1 Acidobacteriota bacterium
GGGGAGCTCGAGGCCCATCTCGGAGGCGGCGACGGCGAAGCGGCGCGCGCTACCGGCCTCCTCCTGCGAGGCGCCGAGGACCTTTCCCGAGGGGGACTTGAGCGAGGTCGCGATGCCCGACGGGACGCTGTCGCCCTGGCGGGCGTACTGGCGCACGGCGACGGAGGCGGGCATCGCCCACACGAGGAGGCCCTTGCCACCCTGCGAGGGGATCTCGACGACGGCCTTGCCCGCGAGCGGGGTGACCGTGCGGACGAAGTAGCGGGAGGTCGTCGCGGGAGCGAACGTCTCGGGGGCCGAGTACGTCTCGCCCGGTGCGAAGGATGCGGTGACGACTCCCTTCGCGTTCCCTTCGGCGAGGACGGACGCGGAGGTCAGTGCGGTCAGAGCGGTCAGGGCGGTCAGCGACGTGCGGATGGAGCGGCTCATGGTCGTCTCTCTTCTCTTGCTTCTTGCTCTGATCTCAGAAATCCGTGCCGAGGGAGTTGCCGATGGTGCGGTAGCTGTTCCGGCGGTTCCAGTGGTGGTTCGCATCGGTCGAGAACCACACCGTGCCCACGCCGCGGGCGCTGTACTGCGCGACGGCGCCGTCGTCCTCACCGGGGAGACCGGCGATGCCGGAGAGGGTCGCGAGGCCCACGCACTCGGTGCAGAAGTTGTTCCAGAGGCCCGTGCCGTCGATGGTGTAGACCGTCTTCGGGAGCGCGGGACGGCCCGAGGTGCCCTTGAGGTAGTAGGTGTTGTAGTAGGACATGTTGTCGGTGCGGCAGTTCTTCGTGGCGTCGTTGTTCTGGCCCACGAGATCGACGAGCCAGCCGGTGAGCCAGGAGCCCGAGAGCGTGCCGGCGAGGTTCGCGGCCTCGGAGCCCTTGTGCGGGCCCGCGATGCTGTTCACCCAGCGGATCTTGTTGATGATCGGCTGGTAGCGCGAGTCGTACGTGGGGTTCGAGAGGATCCAGCGGATCACGATGCCGCCGAACGAGTGCGTGTCGACCACGATCTCGGTGATCGCGTTGGCGCTCACCCAGGACGTGATCTGCCCGGCCACCTGGCCCGCGGCGACCCACATGTACTGCGTGCCGTCGTAGCGGCAGACGAGCGTGGGCACGGCGTTGTTCTTCGAGGACGCGCGGATCATGTCCTCGGTCCAGTAGGCCCGCGATTCGGCGACCGTCGCGAGATTCGCCGAGCCCTTGCCGTGGATGAGGACGAGGCCCGTCTTGGCCTCGGCCGGCCGGGCCGCGTAAACGCAAGCGAGGGCGGCGGCGGTGAGGACGGTTTTCTTCAGGAAGTCGCGCATTCGATCTCTCCTCGGTGAACTGAGTCGCCACTCATAGATACAAGGTTGATGCCAGGGCTGAGTGACGGCTCAGGCACGAAGAATCAATGACTTACGCACAAGAATGAGCCCTCACTCAGAGACGGACGGGTGAGGCGCTGACCCAGAGCCCGGGTCAAGGTCGGCGGGTGACCCGGCGATTTACGCGCCGTGAGGGCCGGGGATCAGGATCCCGGGCTCGCTCCGGTTGGGGGGGCTCGGGGATCGAGAAACCCCCAGGATCATTACGCGCCCTTGTCGATCTTGTAGACCGGCAGCCGGAGGTCGAGCACGAGCGCGGCGAAGCGGATCGCCGCGACGAGCGTCATGCCCGCGTAAGCCGCGTGGCTCGCGGCGACACCGAAGTGGCGGAGGGCCAGGTAGCCCGACGCGCCGGCGACGGCGGCCGTCGCGTAGAGCCTGCCGCTCTGGAGGATGAGCGGCACTTCGTTGCAGAGAACGTCCCGGGTCGCGCCGCCCGCGGAGCCCGTCAACGTGCCCATGAGCACGAGGGCGACGGGCGACGACGTGAACGCCTCGGCGGCGTTCGTGCCGAGGAGGGTGAAGAGCGCGAGACCCAGGGCGTCGGCCACGAGAAGCGCGCCGGTGGGAGGCCGCCAGAAGCGCGTCCAGAGGATCGTGAGCGCGGTCGCGAGGAGGATGGCGTAGAGGTAGGCCGGGTCGGCGATCCAGAAGAGGGGATGCCGTCCGAGGAGGAGATCCCGGAGCGTGCCACCGCCGATGGCGGTGACGAGCGCGATCACGGCCGCGCCGAAGAGGTCCAGGCCCTTGCGGCCGGCGGCGATCGCGCCGCTCGCCGCGAAGACGCCCGTGCCGATGAGGTCGAGCGTGTAGAAGATGTCGACGACCGTCACGCGCGGGAGTTTCGACGACCGGACGCGCGCGCGCCACCCGAGAGGGATAAGCTGGGTGTATGGCTGTCGTCGCTCCTCCGCCCCCGCCGCCCGTGACGGCTCCGCATCCGCGGGACAAGGGCGTGGTCGTTCTCGGGGAGGCCCGATCCGCCAGGCCCCGTTTCACCGGGCCCGTGATCGACCTCGAGCTGAAGGACGCGGACCTCCGCGACGTCGTCTCCCACCTCGCGACCGTTCTCTCGCGGAACGTGGTCTTCGATCCCGCGGTGAAGGGCAGCGTCACGATGAGTCTCCGCCAGGTTCCCGCGGACCAGGCCCTGGAGCTGGCGCTCGGCTCGAACGGTTACGTCGCCGTCTCCGAAGGCACGGTGCTCTGGGTGACGTCGCGCGAGAAGGCGATCGCCGCGCGTTAGACCGGGTCCGGCCTCGACGTTTCGCGGGGATCCGGGCTCGACCTTCTCTCGACCTCGTCTGGACTCGCCACGGTCCGCGTCCCGCCGCACACTGGAACACCAACATCGAAGGGTGGGTTCACATTGCGGCGGTGGATCTCGTACCCCGATCTCGTGGCGCTCGTCCTCTTCGGCCTCGGGCTTCTCTGTCTCGCGCTCGAAGGCTCGTGATTCGTTAACGGACGAGGACTTCCACGAGGAGGTGGCGGTCACCGTCCGGAATGAGCGATGGGAGCGCCTCATCAAGGGTTGCGAGTACATGCGCCTTCCGGCGGGCCAAGAGGATCAGGTGTGCGTCCGTGATCTGTCGGTGCCCGACCACCTTTCCCGCGAAGTACGGATTCTCGCGAACAGGCTCGACATCGTCCTGAAGGAACGAATGCCTCGGCAGAGCGGTCATCCGGCCGAGCAGATCGAGCGCTGCCGTGACGCTCACCGAAGGCGTCATTCGCGGATTGGAAGACAGCCTCACGAAGGCCGACTGGGTCAAGGGGCACGTTGCCCAACCAGCGGAGTGGCTCCGTGCGAACCAGGTCTGGACGCGTTCGTGGTGCTCGTGATTCGGAAACGCGAAGGCGATGAGAATGTCGACGTCGAGAAGGTAGGCCAAAGCTCAATCTTCTTCGAGAAGACCTTTGACGTGACGGCTCGTCAGAACGGGCGATTCGCTCGGTACTTCGAAGACCGGAAATCCGTGTGGACTGAGTCCGATGGGGATCTCCGAAGCGAGTGCGGCCCGCAGGAGCCCCGAAACGACCTGGTCGAGAGGCTCTTGCCGCGCGACGGCAAGGCGCTGGGCCGCCGCCAAGAGGTCTGCGTCGATCTTGAGAGCTTCCGGCACGGCCGAATCGTGATTCTGCGAGGGGCCTCGCGTCAATCGAGGACCAGAAAAGATGAAGGGCGGGACATGACTCCCGCCCTTCGACGAACACACGTTCCGGTGGGGGGCGTGGGGGGATCGAGAAACCCCCACGATCAAAATTCAGCGCGCCGGAGGCGTTTCCCGGCCCGGAGGGCTGGATCCTGCGTTCAGGACCTCGCGAGACGTGCCATGAGGAGTTCGCGCATGAGGACGAGCTCGCGCGGCATCGTCGCGGAGTACTTGGCGAAGTGCTCGGCCTGATCCTCCAGCTCGGCCCGCCATTCGTCGGGCCGGAGCGCCATCGCGGCGTCGACGTCGGCGGGATCGATGTCGAGCCCGTCCATGTTGAGATCGGAGCGGCGGGGCACCCAGCCGAACGGCGTCTCGAGGCCCGCGGCGCGCCCGTTGGCGCGGTCCACGATCCACTTCAGGATGCGCATGTTCTCGCCGTAGCCGGGCCAGAGGAACCTGCCGCCCTCGCCCTTGCGGAACCAGTTCACCTGGAAAACGCGCGGGAGGTGCGGAATGCGGTTCGCCATCTGCAGCCAGTGCCCGAAGTAGCGGCCCATGTCGTAGCCGCAGAACGGCAGCATGGCCATCGGGTCCCGGCGCACGACGCCGACCTTGCCCACGGCCGCGGCCGTCGTCTCCGAGCCCATCGTCGCGCCCAGGTAGACGCCGTGCGTCCAGTTGAAGGACTGCAGCACGAGAGGAATCGTGGTGCTGCGGCGCCCGCCGAAGATGATGGCCGAGATCGGCACGCCGGCCGGATCGTTCACCCGCGGCGAGAGCATCGGGTTGTTCTGCATGGGCGCCGTGAAGCGGCTGTTCGGGTGCGCGGCCTTCTCGGCGGAGCCCTTCCTCCAGGGGCGGCCCTGCCAGTCGGTGAGCTCCTCGGGAACCTCGCCGTCCATGCCCTCCCACCACACGTCGCCGTCCTTCGTCAGCGCGACGTTGGTGAAGAGGGAGCCGTGCTCCACCGTGCGCATCGCGTTGGGGTTCGTCGCGTAGTTCGTGCCGGGCGCGACGCCGAAGTAGCCGTTCTCGGGGTTGATGGCCCAGAGCCGGCCGTCGGGCCCGGGACGCATCCAGCAGATGTCGTCGCCGACCGTCCAGACCTTCCAGCCGTCGAACGCGGCCGGCGGGATGAGCATCGCGAAGTTCGTCTTGCCGCAGGCCGAGGGGAATGCGGCCGCGACGTACGTCGTCTCGCCTTCGGGGCTCTCGACGCCCATGATGAGCATGTGCTCGGCCATCCAGCCCTCGTTGCGGCCGAGGTGGCTGCCGATGCGGAGCGCGAGGCACTTCTTGCCGAGGAGCACGTTGCCGCCGTAGGCCGAGCCCACCGACCAGATGGTGTTGTCGTCGGGGAAGTGGCAGATGTAGCGCCGCTCGGGGTTCACGTCGAGCATCGAGTGGAGCCCGCGGTTGAAGTCGTTGGAGTCGCCCAGCATCTCGAGAGCGGGCTTGCCCATGCGGGTCATGATTCCCATGTTCAGGACGACGTAGACGCTGTCGGTCAGCTCGATGCCGATCTTCGTGAGCGGCGAGCCGATGGGGCCCATCGCGTACGGGATCACGTACATCGTGCGGCCCTTCATCGAGCCCTCGAAGAGCGCGCCGAGCTTCTGGTAGCCCTCTTCGGGGGACATCCAGTTGTTGTTCGGCCCGGCCTCTTCCTTGGTGTCGGTGCAGATGAACGTGAGGTGCTCGACACGGGCCACGTCGTTGGGGTTCGAGCGGGACCAGTAGCTGTTCGGCCGTTTCTCCTTGTTGAGCGGCGCGAGCACGCCCTCCGAGACGGCGAGAGCCAGGAGGCGCTCCTTCTCCTCCTCCGATCCGTCGCACCACACCACGCGGTCGGGCCTGGTGAGCCGCGCGCATTCCTCGACCCAGGAGAGGAGGTGGGCGTTGCTCGTGATGGGAGCGCCGATGTCGGCCTTCTCGAGGGTCGTGCTCATGCGGGGTTTGCTCCTCAGCGCGCGGACGCGCAATTTCGATTAAGGGCGCGGTGGAAGGCGAAGCCGGGGCCGGCGCGCCCGAAACGTGAACGGAAAAACTACCATACGGGCGCATGTCCGAGTCCGCGCCTCTTTCCCTCCGGCTCCTTTCTCTCTACCCCAAGAAGCTGGGCTCCTCGGCCGTCGGCGGGCTGGCCCGCGCGCGGCTGCCCGAGCACCTGCGGGAGCAGCTCCTCGGAAAGTTCGCGGCGTCGTACGGGGCGAACGTGGGGGAGGCCGAAAAGCCCCTCGCCGAATACGAGAGCTTCCTGGCCTTCTTCACCCGCCGGCTGAAGCCGGGCCTCCGGCCGCAGGCCCCTGAAGCGCCGCTGGGTATCAACTCTCCCGTGGACGGAAGGCTCTTCGCGCACGGCCCGATCGAGCAGGGCAGCGTGCTGCAGGCGAAGGGTATGCCGTACACCATCGCCGAGCTCCTGCGAGGGGATCCCCTCGCGGCGCGCTTCACGGGCGGCCGGTTCGCCACTCTGTATCTCGCGCCCAAGGACTACCACCGCATCCACGTGCCGCTTCCGGGGCACGTGATCTCGGTGGGCCGAATCGAGGGAGAGCTGTGGCCCGTGAACGATGCCTCGACGGCGTTTACGCGCGGGCTCTACGTGCGCAATCGGCGCGCGTATTGGATCGCCGAGGGCACGGGCTCCTGCGCGGGGCTCCTCGTGGCCGCCGTCCTCGTGGGGGCGACGCACGTGGGCGGCTGCGTGATCGACGACCGCTGGCTGTCTGGCCAGACGCTGCGAAAGACGGCGCGCCTCGACGTGCCCCGCCTGCCCTGCGCGCCGGGGGACGACCTCGGGGTCTTCGAGCTCGGCTCGACGGTGGTGCTGCTCATCGGCGGCCCCAGGTCCGGGGAGTGGAAGCTCACCCACCCCGAGGGCGACCTCAGGGTGGGTGAACGGCTCGGGGCGGGCTGATTGAACCTGGGGAATCGAATCAGGCGGGCACGGCGACGGGCTGGTGAGCCGCGACGAGCGCGGTGCCGTCCAGGAAATCGTCGAAGCTCAGCACCTTGCCGCCTTCGTCGAAGCGCCAGCAGTGCACCCACTCGGACGCCACGCGGCCGCCGGTCGCCTTCGACTTCGCGTCCCACACGCCCCCGCTGACGACGCGGTCGCCGCTCGAGACGAACCAGCGCGGCTCGAACAGCAGGAAGTCCGTCGAGCCGCCGAGACCCTGGAACCAGGCGCCCACGGCCGCGGGGCCGTTGGCCTTCTCGGGATACGGGAATCCCTCGGGCAGCGTGACGTGGATCCGCCACGCGATATCGCTCGAGAGCCCCTCCAGGATCGTGGGGATGTCACCCCGACCAAACGCGGCGTACATGGACTTGACGGTCTCTTCGTTGCTCATTCCGTTCCTCGCTTTGGTGCGGGATACGGAGCGTCCTCCGGGCGTGGATCACCTCATGCCAATACTTCGCGCTTCTCGAGGAGCCGCTGGCGGGCCTCGACACGCATCCCCTCGAGGCTCTCGCTCATCGCCTGCTCCAGCACCGAGGCGAGCGACTCGCCCGCGAGCGCGGGGGCGTTGAGCACGAAGTCGGCGCCCGCCGCGTAGAGCTCCTTGCTCTGGTCGGGCCCCTGCGCCGAGACGACGATCTCGGCCTTCGGGCAGAGCTCCCGCATGAGCTGCAGCAGACGCAGGTTCGTCGTGCCCTTGAGAAACGAATCGGTCACGGTGGAGAGCACGACCTTCGCGTGGGAGATGTCCGCGTGCTCCAGAGTCGCGGGCGTGCCGATGTCGCCGTACACGTAGCGGATCCCGAGGTCCTCGAGCGGCTTCTTCACCGCGGGGTTGAAGTCGATGACCGTGATCTGCGAGAGGAGGTGCTGGTGGTTGCGGGCGATCTCGTCGACGAGCGCGCTCGCCGTGCGGAAGAACCCGAGGACGACGATCGTGCGCTCCCCGGCGGCCTTCGGCTCCTCGGCCCCGTGCTCTTTTTCCTTCCAGCCCAGCGAGGCCAGCGCGCGGGAGAGCGCCGACTGCAGCGGATGGCTCCACGCGATGAGGTACGTGGAGAGCACGGCCAGGATCGCGAACGACCACGTGACGACGGTGAGCGTCTCCTTGGGGATGTGCCCGAACGTCACGCCGAGCGCCAGGATCACGAGCGCGAACTCCGACATCTGCGCGAGGTTCACGGTCGCGAGCGCGGCGATGCGGTGCGTCGCGCCGAGGGCCTTCAGCAGCCCGAGAACGCCCACGAGCCGCACGAGGAGCGCGACGAGCGCGATGGCGAGGGCGACGATCGTGACGTCCACGCTCGGCCTCGGAATCTGCATGCCGAGCGTCACGAAGAAGAGCGTGATGAAGAAGTCGCGAATGGTGAGGACCTTCGCGATGACGTCGAGGTTGTAGGGGAACGTCGCGAGCGAGATGCCGGCGATGAGAGCGCCCATCTCCATCGAGAGTCCTACCTTCGGGTGCGCCGCGACGAGGCAGACGAGGAAGCACCAGCCGAGCGAGAGGACGAGGAGCAGCTCGGGCACCTTCGCCACGGTGTGGAAGACGTGCGGCAGCACGTACCGCGCGAGGAGGAGCGCGAAGAGCACGAGGAGGCCGCCCGCGCCGAACGTCTTCAGGATGCCGAAGACCTCGGGCTGCGCGAAGTTGGGCTGCACCGCGAGGACGACGATGGCCCAGATGTCCTGGAAGATGAGGATGCCGATCGTCAGCCGGCCGGGCAGGGAGTCCAGCTCGCGTTTGTCGTGGAGGAGCTTGACCACGATCATCGTGGACGAGATCCCGCACGCGAGCGCGGCGTAGAACGCGTCGAAGCCCATGGGCAGGGGCAGGCCCAGCCGGGCTCCGAGGGAGAAGAGCCCATAGGCCGCGGCCACGCAGACGGGGAACTGGAGGATTCCGGCCACCACCACGAGCCGTCCCGAAGCGAACATGCGCTTCAGGTCGATCTCGAGACCGATCATGAAGAGCAGCAGGATGAGGCCGATGGAGGAGACGGTGACGATCTCGGTCTCGTCGGTGATGAGGCCGAAGCCCACGGGGCCGATGAGCACTCCCGCGAGGAGGTAGCCGAGGATGAGCGGCTGCCGGCCGAGCTTCATGAGGTAGGCGAGGACGCTCGCGCCCACCATGCAGAGCGCGATGTTCCCGATGACCGTGTGGCTCGCCGGGCCCCCGGCGAGAGCGGGGGCCGGGAGGAGCGCGAGGAGCGCCAGGAGAAGGGCGAGGGCGGGGCGGGGCAACGGCCCGAGCATCGGGACGGAGCGCCCCCGCGTCAACTCCTATCGCGCCCCTCGCGGAGGAGCGCCACCGCGAAGAGGAGGCCCACCGTGACCAGCCAGAACGCGAAGCCCCCGATTCCGGGGCCGCCCACGAGGAGGCCCGTGACGTCCCCTGCCGGCATCTTGTTGAGCGCCACGTACCAGCCCACGAGGAAGAGGGCCGAGAAGAGCTTGCCGCCGCCCGTGAGGGAGCCCGCGGCCGTCGCGAACGCGGCGGTGAGGACGGCGCCCGCCAGGACGGCCGGGATCTGCAGCGGCTGCGTGACCGCGAGCTTCACGAGCGAAGGCACCTCGAGCGCCAGCACGAAGAGCGCCGCGGCGCAGGTCTTCCAGATCACGAGGGAACGGGGCACGCCCGGCTGGCCCAGGATGAGCGGCATCGTCCCCTCGAGCTTCTCGCGGGCCGCGCTCTCCGAGAGCGCCGGGACGAGGAGCAGCACGAGTGCCGCCGAGAGCGGGACGGTGTCCGAGGGAAAGGCCGCCGCGAGGGCCGCGAGGAGGAGGACCCACCGGAGGCGCGGCGCCGAATCCCAGAGGAGGCGCGTCTCGGCGAGCACGGCGGCAGGGAACGAGGGCGTCGCCCGGATGGGGGAGAGGGAGGCGAGCGAGATCGCATCCAGGGGGCCGAGCACGACCGCCTCGGCCGGTGCGGCGCCGGTCTTCCTCTTGAGCAGCTTGCGGAGGCCACCGCCACGTGCCGGATCGAAGCGGTCGAAGAGGAGGACCGCGAGACCCAGGATCGCGACCGGCAGGAGGAGCGTGAGCGCGCGCAGGCTGACGAAGGTGCCCGTGATCGTGACGCCGGGCCAGTCCACGCGCGTGATGGGCTTCCTCACGATGACGTGTCCGGACGACACCTTATCGCGTCCCTCCTCCGGAATCGACGCCCGCAGCACGACGTCGTACGACGCGAGACCCGAAGGGTCGAACGGCGCGACCTTGCGCTGGTTCTGAGGGCCATCCACGCCCGAGGTCTCCATGGGGATCGCCATGACGGCGAGCGCGAAGAAAAAGAACCACGCCACGAAACCGGCCTTCGTGCGGAGCACGGGCGTGACGTCGAAGAGGACGGCCATCGCCGCCGTGAACACGAGCGCGGGAATGCCGACGAGGAGCCCGGGGCCGAAGAACGCGATCGGCTGGAAGGGTCCGGTGCCGTGGATGAGCCAGAGGACGAGCCCCGTCGCGAAGCCCGTCCCCGCGATGACGAAGAGGTAGGCCGTGTGCGCGAGGAGCTTGCCGAGGAGGTACTGCCAGGAGGGAAGCGGCGTCGCGGCGAGGATCGCGCCGACGCCGGTCTCGCGGTCGCGCCGCACGGAGCCCGCCACGAGGTAGTAGCCCGCGAGCGTGAGGAGGACGCCCATGAGGATCGCGAGAGCGGCGCCCACGTAGGCCGACGTGTAGAAGGGCGCGTAGAGCCTGCCGTCGGGCGTCTCCCAGATCAGCGACGCGGCATTCCCTCCCGGTGCGGGAAGCCACAGGGCCGCGAGTCCGAGAAACGCCAGGATCGCGACCAGCGTGGCCGGCGAGCGGAGGCGCATCGTGACCTCGGCCCGCACCTGGGCGAGAAGCGGCTCGATCACGATCTCACCGGCTTTCCGTGTTCGCGAGGAGGTAGGCGTCCTCGAGCTGGGGCTCCACGGCGCGCGAGCCGGGGAGCTTCTCGGCGCCCACGTAGCGCACGTGGACGCCGTCGGCCCGGCGCACGAGGCTCGAGAGGGTCACGCTCTTTTGCGCGTCCGGAAGACGGTCGGAGGGCACGACGGCGACGAAGACCCGCCCCTCGGCACGGCGGAGCAGGTCCTCCGGCGAGGCCGCGAGGACGAGCCGGCCCTCGCGCATCACGGCGATGGTGGAAGCCACGGCCTCGATGTCCGAGACGATGTGTGTCGAGAGGATCACGACGCGCGAGTGGGCGATCTCCGACAGGAGATTGCGAAAGCGCATGCGCTCTTCCGGGTCGAGGCCCACGGTGGGCTCGTCCACGATCACGAGCTTCGGATCGCCGAGAAGGGCCTGCGCGATTCCTACGCGCTGCCGCATGCCGCCGGAGAAACCACCGAGCCGCCGGTTGCCCGCGCCGTGGAGGTTCACGAGCGTGAGGAGCTCCTCGACCCGACGGGATAGGTCCTTCCCCGAGATGCCCTTGAGGCGGCCGAGATACGTGAGGAACTCGGGCGCGGTGAGGCGCTCGTAGACGCCGAAGTCCTGAGGCAGGAAGCCCAGCTCGCGGCGGACCGAGAGCGGATCGGCAACGCCGTCCTTCCCGTTCCACACGAAGCGGCCCTTCGTGGGCTTCGTGATCGTCGCGAGGATCGACATGAGCGTCGTCTTCCCCGCGCCGTTCGGGCCCAG
>JAEUQS010000369.1 GCA_016789625.1 Acidobacteriota bacterium
GTTCGAGACGGCCGAGACGCGTTGGCTGGGTCTCCAGACGGCGATCGGAACGAGCGGAGCCTTCGCGTTCGAGATCGACGATGTGGCGCTGGTCGGGGCGCGCGCGCCCGGAGCGCCGCACGGTGGCGCCACGCAATCGCGCGTGAAGCGGACCCCGGCGAGCGCCGTCGCGGGGGCTCGCTGGGAGCCGCTGGGGACGGACCCTGCCGGCGATGGCACGAAGGCGCTCCTGCCCGATGCCGTGTCGCTCGGGTCGTGGACCTCGGGGAGCACGGTGTGGTTCCGGGTGGGCCTTGCGGCGCCGATGGGTGAGGACTTCGGAGTGAACCTCGTGCTCGACCTCGACGGCGACCCCGCGAACGGCGAGCCCTGGTGGGGAAAGAACACGGCGTTCCGGTTCGACCTCCTGGTCTCTGCGTGGGCGTTCGCATCCTCTTCGAGCACGCTCGACGGCGCCATCGGCATCGCGCGGGCCGGCGACGCCGTGAAGGGCTCGGTGATCGACGAATCGCTCGGCGCACCGCGCATCGTGGCGGCCCCCGGTGGAAAAGAGATCTACATCGGAGTGCCCAGCGCGCTCCTCGGAGCGGCGGCCCCGATTCGCGTCGTGGCGGCCGTCGGGTCGACCTTCCTCCACAACGACGACCTCCCCGACAGTGGCGCGGCCCAGCTCGCGCGGCTGCCCTAACATCTCCACGCTTGAAGACCGAGGGGGAATCGCCGCGGCGAGACCTGTCCTGGCCGGCGTACGCCGTGGCCTGGCTGCCGCTCGTCGCGGTCTATTCGGCGCTCTTCGTGGCTTCGGGAGCGGATCCGATGCGGGCGGCACGCGGCGCGCTCGCGAGCGTCCTGCCCTCCGCTTTCCTCGGGATTCCGATTCTCCGGCTGCGGCTGCGTCCGCCCGGAGGCCGGGCGCTCCACGCGATTGGCGTGCATGCGTTCCGCGCGCTGGTCTTCGCCGTCCTCGCGACGGCGCTGTGGCTCGGCATCGTGGCGGTGGAGACCGCGGCTCTGGGTCTCCCCTTCCGCACGGAGCCGAGGGTCATCGGGGGGCAGCTCACGATCTCGCTCCTCCTCTATGCGGTCGTCGCGGCCACGGCCCAGGCCCGCCGGGACACGTTGCGTGTGGCTGAAGCTCAGGCGCTGAGGGCTCGCGCGGAGCTCCAGGCTCTGCGATCGCAGCTCAACCCGCACTTCGTGCTCAATGCGCTCCACACGCTGCACGCGCTGGTGCGTACGGACCCGGGACGAGCCGAGCACGCGATCGAGGAGCTGGGGCGCCTCCTCTCGTACGGCCTTCGGCAGCAGAGGGAAGACGTGGACGAGGTGACGCTCGCGGAGGAGTGGGCCTTCGTGACGGACTACACGCGGATCGAGGAGCTCCGCTTCGGCGAGCGCCTGCACGTGGTGCTCGACGCGGGCCCGGGAGCTTCGGTCTGCCGGCTGCCGCCGTTCTCGATTCAGCCTCTGGTGGAAAACGCGATCGTCCACGCGATCGGACCGCGGGCGGCGGGCGGTACGGTGAGCGTCGCGGCGCGCCGCGACGGTGACTCCCTGCGCGTCATGGTGACCGACGATGGCGCGGGCCTCGCTCCGAGCCCGAACGGCGGCATGGGCATGGGCCTCCGCCTCATCGAGCAGCGGCTCCATGCGATCTACGGCACGACGGCACGGCTCACGCTCGAGGCGCCGCCGGAGGGTGGTACCCGCGCGGTGCTCGAGGTGCCGCAGCGCGACGACGATCGGGAGCCGGCTTGATCGCGAAGGTCAGGGCCCTCGTCGCCGAGGACGAGCCGCACGCGCGAAAGGCGCTCACGGACCATCTTGCAGACGTGGACTGGCTGGAGGTGGTGGCGGTCGCGGGCGACGGGCGCGAGGCGATCGCGCTCGCCGAACGGCAGGCGCCGGGGCTGCTCTTCCTCGACGTGCGCCTGCCCGAGATCTCGGGGCTCGAGGTGGCGCGGCGTCTGCGGGGCTCGGCGGAGATCGTGTTCACGACGGCCTACGACCGCTACGCGGTTTCGGCTTTCGAGCTGGGCGCGCTCGACTATCTGCTCAAGCCGTTCGGCCGTGAGCGGCTGAACGCGGCGCTCTCGCGAGTGCGATCCCGGCTCGCCGAGGCGGCGGAGACGACCACTGTGAACGCTTCCGAGCGGCTGCGCGAGACTCTCGGCTCTCCCCCGCTCCGCTGGCTCTTCGCGCGGCAGGGCGAGCGGATCGTGCCGATCGACACGGCGTCCATCAGGCACGTGCGGGCGCGCGGCGACTACTCGGAGGTGGCTGCGGGAGGCGCGACGCACACGCTTCACGTTTCGCTCTCGGACCTCCAGTCGCGGCTCGACCCGGAGCGATTCCTCCAGATACACCGATCGCACCTCGTCAACCTGGACGCCGTGGCCGAGCTGCGCCGGCACGACGAGCGCCGGCTCGCGGTGGTGCTCAAAGACGGCACCACCATCGTCGCGAGCCGCGCGGCGTCGGAGGCGCTCCGTCGCCGGGCGCGTTGACTCTTCCCATTTCGACAGCTTGCCGAGGGCGGCCTGGCGGGCGTCTCGTACGTCGTGATGACGCACTGACTACCGGGCGCGTTTCGTCGCAAGCTCTCCGAGCTCCTCCCTCGTGAGCTCCAGGAAGCCCTGCTGGAGCGCGTCGGACGTGACGAAGATCCGCAGCACGTGTCCCTCGGGAACGGTGGGCACCTCCACGCGGACGCGGCCCCGGGCGTCCGGTACGAGGTGGGGCTGAAAGGCCAGAGCGTCGGTGGGCCGTGGCGGAAAAGCGGGGGCCTCGAGGCCGCTGGGATCCTCCGCGGAGGGCGCCTGCACCGGCTCCTCCGGCATGGGGATCCACTCGGTGTCTCTTACCGACTGTCCGAGGCGGCCCAGGACACCGTACGCCGCGTACCTCGGAGCAGCGACGGTGTTTCGCGCGCGCCGGCTCGAGACCAGCGCCTTCCCCTTGGATTCCACGAGGCTCGGGGCCGCGAAGCTCTTGACCCAGCCCCCACCGAGCGCGAACGGTGAGAGCAGGGCCGGGGGCTGCCGCAGCCCCCACTCGGATTACTCGACCACGGCAGGCTCGGGCGCCACCGTCACCAGCACCTCCGCGGCTTCCTTCGGCGCGAGTGAACCGGGGGGCAGCCGAAGCTCCAGACGTCCCTCGGAAACGGCCCGCGCGGACGGGTCGAGAGCCCTTTCCCCTCCGGAGATGCTCCACAACGTGGAGTTCTGAACGAGCCTGAAGTCCCTCACGGTCGTCAGGTGCAGCTCGCTGATTCCCGGCGAGCCGAAGGGAAACGAGAGAACCCTCGTGCCCCGCACCGTCTGACGCGAGAGGCGCCCGCCGTTGTGGTAGTCGAGGAGACAGACCTGGCTGCCCGGGCCAGGATCGCTGCAGTGAACGAGCACGCGCCAGGGCTCGCCCTTCTTCGCGCTGTCCTGCATCAGCAGAAGCTGGTTCGAGGCCGCGAAGGGAAGCCGCTCGTTCTTCGTGAGCACGATGAACCGAAGCGTGTCCGCGATGGGTGCGCCCTTCCTGTCGACCGACTCCACCCGCACGCGGTAGAGCCCCGGCTCGAGCGGCGGGGTCTCGATGCGTGCCGTGCCGTCCTCTCCGTGGGTGAGAACGCCCTCGACCACTTCGCGGCTCTCTTCACGGTCATCTTCCTTCCACAGAACCGACGACGCGGCCGGCGAGAGGCGCGAGCGCATCCGGTCGCTTTCGAGGAGGCCTTCGCCCGGCGGGAGCAGGGTTTCCTCGACCGGAGTGCCGGGTTTGGGAACGTTGAGTCGTTCAACCCGATATCGGCTTTCTCCCGGAACCGGATCGCTGCCGGAAGCCCGCGTCACCTCGGCCGTGAAGCGCTCTCCCGGGCGCAGCGCCCGATACGTGTCCGGAAGTCGGACGTAGATCGCCCCATCGCGAGACTTCACGAAGCGCGAGGCGGTGAGCCTGTCCCGGCCCAGCGGGAGGCTCGCCTGCACCTCGAGGTGCTCGCCCGCTCCCGCGGGAACGGCCAGCGACAGCTCGAACACGCCCTCCGCCGTCACGGTCGCCGAGCCGCGATCCGCGACACCCCCGGCCACCTTCAGGCTGCACGACACCGTTCCCCCATGGGTGAGCCGAGCATCGGAGCCTGTAAAGCGCCCCGTCACGCGTAAGGGCTCGCCGGGCACGGCAGCGGCCGGCTCATCGAGGCTCAAATTGACGTCGGCTCCCCCGCTCACCTCGATCTGCGCGAAAACGAGGTAGCTCTCGCGTCGCTCGGGATCGGCTCCGGCCCGGGTCACGCCGATGCTCCAGGTTCCCGTCTGCGCGTCGGACGGCACCGTGAGCGTTCCCGAGGCGCTTCCGAAGCGGTTCGTCGTGGGCTGCAGCCTGCGCCGTGGCCGGCCCGCCGGGTCCTGGAGGGTCACCGCGATCTTCTGGCTCGCAAAGGGCTGGTACCCGTCGCCCGCCGGCGGACGCCGGGTCCCGAGCACGTAGAACCGCAGGGACTCGCCCGGCCGGTAGCGTGAACGGTCCGTCACAAAGGCGCCGGGCGCCTCCCGATCGCCCGTATCGAACGGGGAGGCCGGCACGATCGCCAGAGTCTCGCCCCGCGACGCCACGAGGATCCCGGGGCGGCCGCGCCCAGGCGGCAGCACGACCCGCCCGCTCGCCGGCGTGACTGCGGAGAAGAGAGGCTTTCCGTCGGTGAACGGATAGGAGAACTGTCTCACGCGAACCCCCTGCTGCACGGTCCCCGTGTCCCCGTCGACGACGACGACCTCGAGACCGCCGTTCCAGGTGGGACGGGTGAGGACCACGAGGTCGGTCGGAAGGAACGGGGCCGCGACCAGGAGGTTTTCGCGGGCGTTCGTGTCGGGGCTCGCGGACGCGACGATCAGATACGCGCCGCCCTTCTTCACGGGCGGCGAGACCCAGGTGATGTGCGGCTCGTCGTCCATCGGGCGCTCGGGGTTCACCGTCCACGAAGCGGCGGGCTCCGTGCTCTTGAGGAACGTGAGCGCCGGCTGCTGGCTCGACATCTCGGGCAGCAGAAGGGGCAGGTCCTTCTCGATGTCGACGAGGAAGGCAAAGAAGTGAACGGCTTCGAGGCCGCGGGTTCGCAGCGCCAGAGACCGCCTGCCCGGCGCGTCGTGCAGCATTCCCGAGAGCTCGAGAACCTCGCTCCCGCCACTCAGGACGCCCGCACAATCCTCTGCTGCGGGTGAGGCCGGCAGCGCGGCGACACACTCCTTCAAGACCGCACGGGCCCGCGCACGGCCCGCCGGCGTCCCGTACCCTCGATTCATCAGCGCGCGGCCCAGCTCGGAGAGCCCGCCGGCAAACCCGTCGAGATCACGATCCCGGCGCAGACGCGCTTCGAAGGCCTGAAGCAGGGCGTCCTTCTCGGTATGCATCGCCGCGCTTTCCAGAATCTGGAACGCGGAGCGGGCGGCCTTGAGCGCCGCGTCCCGGCGTCCCCGGGACACATGCCATGCCTCGAGGTCTTTCAGGAGCATCGCGGCCCGGTGCAGCGGGTGGAGGCCGCTCGAGGACTCCGCGGCGCCGGGCTCGATCAAGGTGGCCGCGGGAACGGTGACGAGCGACTCGGCGACCGTGAGGGATTCCCTTTTCGCGAGGGCGCGAGCGAGGAGGAGCGTCACCACCTCGCGGGCGAATTCAACCGGCGGAGGCATTCCACGGCCCGCCGACAGCCAGTAGGAGAACGAGCCGAACGCGGCCACCGGGTCGTCCGGAAGCTCCGCTCGGAGCCGCCAGGCCGCGTCGAGGTGCTTCAGACCCTCTTCGCGCCGGCGTCGCGCGAGGGCCGCCAGCTGGGCCTCCCAGCGTTCGCGCGCCGTGCCGGGTTGCGCGGGCGAGCTGAAGGAGCTCGAGGGATTCCGCGCGTGCTCGAGCAGAGCGTCGGCCATCAGGGCGTGGAGAAGGCATCGATCCGCGGGCGACGCGGGCCAGGCTTCCTCGCGAAGGAGGTCGAGACCCGCCACGAGGCCGTCCTTGGCCATGAGGGTGCGCGCACCGACGAGCAGGGCGTCGCGCAGCGCCGCGTCGGACTTCAGGGCCCGTGCCTCCGCGATCGCCTCGCGCACCCGGGGCGCGACCTCCGCGTGGCGCGGGTTGTTCTGGAGGGTCTTCAACATCGCCTCGAGCCGCGTGGGCGGCCCTTCGACCTCGAGGCCCTGGACGGTCGTCGCGAGAAGCAGGAGCAGCCCACAGATCCGATTCACTTTGTCTCCTCTGTCGCCGGCGTCGACGCCACCACACGCCCCGAGAAGAAGCCCGTCCGGCCGTCCTTCGCGATCGCGGTCGCGGTCATTCGGTACGCCGTGCCGGGACGCGGAAGAAATGGGACGCTGGCAATCCCGCGCTCGTCTGTCACCAGGCCGGGCGCCCAGAGCTCAGCGGGAGCGTCACGCCGCGCGTCGACGACGGATGCTCGCTGAAAGCCGTACGACGGCCGGTCCTCGCGGGGCAGGCTCGGGCGCACCTGAATCATCGAGGTCCCGCACTCGAAGCTGTAGTGCTCCTCGTGGAGGAGCGCTCTCTCCGCCGGCGCCACCGGAACGTTCACGCTGTACCACTCCGAAGAAGCCTCCGGACGGACCGGCACTCCATCCGGATACGCCAGGATGCCGAGCCGCAGCAGGCTCACCGATCGAGACGGCCACCATGCCCCGGGATGCGGGTCGTACTCCCGGACCTCGGAGTCCTCGGGCACCGCGGCGGCCCGGAGGGCGATTCCGGCCAGGGGCTCTCCCCGGGCGGTCGTGACGCGCATCTCCAACGTCGGGAATGCGGAAACGAGGACGATGTTCAGTCGCTCGGGTCGCGCCGGGACGGAGCGGTTCATCGACACCCACTGTCCCTTGCGAACGGCGTAGCCATTGACCGCGACCGGCTCCTCGGACACAACGTCGAGGTCCACGACACTGTCTCCGTTTCCCAGGATCGACCTGGTCTCCGCGGGACCGCTCTCGCGCACGAGGTCCGCGAAGGCCCGGCCCGAGGAGCCCTTCAGGAACACGCGCCGGGGGCCCGTTTCGGCCGCGTCCACGAGAAACGTGAGCGGAACCGGGGACTGGAGGCCGGGGCCGTCGACCACGAACGCCCGCCTGATCTCGGCCCTCCGGCCCGCGGCGTCGAGAGTCGTCACCACGGCCCTGTAGAACCCAGGCTCCAACGGCAGGGACACCCGTCCCTCGCCCATCGCGTCGCACAGCACCACGTCCGAGCGCACGTCCTCGGCAACGGCGGCCCGCTCGAGAGCCTTCTCCGTAGCGACCTCCCCCGCGAAGGCCCACGGGTTCGAGTCGTCCCGTGCGTCTGGCTCGAAGCGGGACAGGCGCTGGACGGTCACCGTGCTCTTTCCGGGCCGCGGAGCGCCATCGGACACGCTCCTCCTCGTCAGCCCGATCTCGACGGGTTCGCCCTTGCGATAGACCGTCCTGCCAGACAGGGCGAGGGTCACCGAAGCGGGCCAGCCCGAGATCCCGCGGTTCACACTGACCCCTTCCCCGTCCGCGGCGCGCACGTCGACGCGCAGGTTCCACCAGGGCGGAGCTTCCTGGACCTCGGGACCGACGAGGGAGATCGCGAATCGCCCCTCCGCGTCCGTTCGCGCCGTCCCCTCGGCGACGCGCCGAGGCACAGGGACGGGGCTGCCGCCGGACGCTCGGCGGGGAATCGTCCCGCCCGAGGCCGTGATTTCCCACGGCACGAGCGCGCCGTCGAG
>JAEUQS010000388.1 GCA_016789625.1 Acidobacteriota bacterium
CCTTGCCGTCCTTCAGCTCGGCCATCGAGCGGGAGAGGACCTCGACGGCATCGAGGATGGACAGCGCCCGTCCGGCCAGCAGCTCCCCCGCTGGCGTCTTCACGCGCTCGCGCCCGCTGCGGTCGAAGAGCTCGAGGCCGAGCTCCTTTTCCAGCTCCTGGATGTGCAGGCTCACCGTCGGCTGGGCGAGGCCGAGAGCGCGCGCGGCCTTCAGGAAGCTCCCTTCCCGGAGGACGGCCTGAAACGTCTGGAGGTGGCGGAGGTCCATGGGTATCAGAATAGCTGACGCTCGATGCAAACTAAATCATGATTGTTTATATCGCGCGAGCGCCCTACCTTGCGGGCGGAGGCCAACATGCTCCACCCGTCCGCGCTCGCCCGAGACCTCCGCTTCGCGCTCCGGCGCCTCCGGGCCCAGCCGGTCTTCTCGGGCGCGATGATCCTGCTTCTCGCGCTCACGATCGGCGCGAACACGGCGATCTTCACCGTGGTCGAGGCCGTCCTCCTTCGCCAGCTCCCGTTCGCCGCGCCCGACCGGCTCGTCGTCGTTCACGCGCGAGAGGCCGCGAGCGACAGCCAGCCGTTCTCGATCCCCGACTTCCTCGACCTGCGCGCCGAGTCGAAGAGCCTGGAGCGGCTGGCCGGGTTCAGCTCGTGGAGCGCGAACCTCACCGGCATCGAGCAGCCCGTGCGCCTGAGCGCGCAGTGGGCGACGGCCGGCTTCTTCGAGCTCCTCGGCGTCCGGGCCGCGGTGGGGCGCACGCCGCTGCCGGAGGAGGAGCGGCCCGGCGGCACGCGCGTCGTCCTGCTCGGCGACGCTCTGTGGCGCACGCAGTTCGGAGGCGACCCCTCGGTCGTGGGGCAAACCCTGACGCTCAACGGCGAGCCGTTCGTCGTCCTCGGCGTGCTCCCGCCGGAGTTCGTGTTCTTCGCGGCGGGCGCGCAGCTCGTCGCTCCCCTCGTGGTCGAGAACGACAACAGAAGGGAGAAGCGGGGCGCGGGGTTCCTGAGGCTTCTGGGGCGGCTCAGCCCCGGCGCAGACGCTTCCGCTGCGACCCGCGAACTCGATACGATAGTCGGCCGGCTGCGGGCCGCTCACCCCGGCGCGAACGCGGGCCGGCTCGGCGTTCGCGTCGAGCCGCTGGCGGAGCGCATCGTGGGGGGCTACAAACGCATCCTCCTGGTGCTCTGGGGCGCCGTCGCGCTGGTGCTCCTCGTCGCGTGCACGAACCTCGCGAACCTCCTCCTCTCCCGGCTCTTCTCCCGCAAGTCCGAGCTCGCGCTCCGGGCCGCACTCGGCGCACGTCCGTGGGACCTCGTGCGCCAGCTCCTCGGCGAGGCCGTCGTGCTCTCGCTGATCGGTGGCGCGCTGGGGGCGCTTCTCGCCTGGCTCGGGGTCGCCACCCTCCCGGCGTTCGCGCCCGAGAAGCTCCCGCGGGTCGCCGAGATCCGCATCCGGGGATCGGTCCTGGCGTTCAACCTCGGCCTGTCGCTCGCGGCGGGGCTCCTCGTGGGGCTCCTTCCGGCACTCCTCGGCAGCCGCGCCAGCCTCGTGGACGAGCTGCGCACCGGAGGCAGAGGCCGAAAGGGCGGCCCCGGAGCTCTCGTGGGCCCCTCTCTCGTCGCGATCGAGGTCGGCCTGGCCCTGGTGCTCCTCGTGGGCGGGGGGCTCCTCCTGCGAAGCCTCCATCGCCTGCAGGACACGGATCCCGGATATCGACCGGACAACCTGCTCTCGGTTCAGCTCTCCCTGCCGAAGAAGCGTTACGCCAACCCCGAGGCGATCGATCGGTACCGCGAGAGCCTGACGGCCCGCATCGCCACGCTGCCCGGCGTGAAGAGCGTCGCGGCCGCGTCGCTCAACCCGCTCACGGCCTGGCGCGCGACCATCTCGTACACCATCGAGGGCCGCGACGAGCCCGCGAGGGATCGGCCGCTCAGCGCCAACTACAGGGCCGCAGGGCCCGGGTATTTCGAAACGCTGGGCATCCCGCTCCTCCGGGGGCGCGACGTGTCGCACCGGGACCGTGCGGACACGACGGCGGTGGCGGTCATCAGCGCGTCGCTCGAGCGGCGGCATTTCGCGAAGGGAGGCGCACTCGGCTCGAGGCTCGTCATCGACGACACCGAGGCGTGGCGTACGGTGACGGTCGTCGGGGTCGTGGGCGACGTGAAGCACACGGGGCTCGATGCGGAGGGCACCGCCGACGTCTACGTGCCGTACGCCCAGACCACACAGCAGGTGGCCGTCTGGCTCGCGAACATCTTCTGCGTCGCGGTGCGGACCGAGGGCGACCCCCATCTCCTGGTGCCCGCCGTGCGGCGCGAGATCACGGCCCTGGATCCCGAGGTCGCGGCCTCGGCGGTGCGGTCGATGGACGAGGCGATCGCGGCCTCGCTCGCCGACCGCCGTTTCAACACGACGCTCCTTCAGCTCTTCGGCGCCGTGGCGCTGGCGCTCGCGGTGGCCGGCGTGTACGCGATGACTGCGATCGGGGTGGCCTCGCGGCGCCACGAGATCGGCGTGCGCGTTTCAGTGGGCGCGAGTCGCGGGGACATCCTCGCCCTGGTGGTGAAGGGCGCGCTCACACCGGTTGGGATCGGTGTCCTCGCCGGGATCGCGGCGGCGCTGGCCTCATCGCGACTCCTCCGGGGGCTGCTCTTCGGCGTCCCGGCCCACGACGCCGCGATCCTCACCACGGCAGCTCTGTCGCTCTGCGTGGCCGCGCTCGCGGCCTGCCTCGGTCCGGCCATGCGCGCGACGAGGATCGACCCCGCGAAGGTCCTTCGCGCCGAGTGAACCTCCGGGAACGGTCTACTTCGCCTTCGCGCGTTCGAAGTCGATTCGGGCAGCGTCGATCCAGGGCACGTATTCCGGGCTCGGCCGGCCGTCGACGAAGATCAGCAGTCCGGCGTTCCCCTTGCCGAGATCCCCCGAGCGTTCGAGACGCAGCTCCTCACCCTCGTGGAGCTTCACCGTGGCGCGCTGGTCGGACTCGGTGGGGCCCGGAAGCACGATCGACGCGACGAGGCCGAAGGGGATGGTGTAGTCCACGCCCTGAGACGGAGCGTCGAGCGTCTCCGCGGTCACGCTCTCGTCCAGGTCGTACACGAGGCGTCCGGTGAAGCTGTTGCCGTCCCTGGTGGTGACCTTGCCCGTGAGCGCGCGCTCGGGCTCGAAGTCACCGTACGCGGGGCCGGTCCCGGCAGGGCTGAAATCGACGCGCTCGAAGGCCTTCCAGGAAACG
>JAEUQS010000414.1 GCA_016789625.1 Acidobacteriota bacterium
AGCGGTCGCATGCCCTGCTCGATCTGAATGTCGCCGCTCACGACGACGCGCTCGTGCTCACGATCGCCCGGGGCGTTCGCGTGGCCGAGCCCGTCCGGTTCGCGCTCCTCTCGGCGGGCCGCTCGATCTGCCATCCGCGGCTCCACGTGGTGCTCGAGGAAGGCGCGGAGGCGACCCTACTCGACGTCTTCGCGAGCACGGGCTCGCCGTTCACGAACTCCGCCGTGCTCGTCTCCCTGGCAGAAGGCGCGATCCTGCGCCACGTTCGCGTCCAGGACGAAAGCCAGGCCGCGTTCCACACCGGGCTCGTCGCCGTGGACGCGCGGCGCGGGAGCCGCTACCTGAGCCACGCGTTCGCCTTCGGCGGCGTGCTGTCTCGCCACGAGATCGACGTGCGTCTCCTGGGAGAGGGCGCCGAGGCGCTCCTCGACGGGCTCTTCGTCGCGTTCGGGACCCAGAGCTCCGACCAGCATCTCGCCGTGACGCACGCCGCGCCGCGAACCAGCAGCCGTCAGCGCTATCGCGGCATCCTCGGCGGCGAGGCGCGGGGCGCGTTCGACGGAAAGGTCGTCGTCGCCAAGGGAGCGACGCACACCGAGGCCCACCAGATGAACCGCAACCTCCTGCTCTCGCAGACGGCCACGGTCGACAGCAAGCCGCAGCTCGAGATCGAGAACAACGACGTGAAGGCGAGCCACGCCTCGACGACCGGACGCCTCAACGACGCCGCGCTCTTCTACCTGCGCGCCCGCGGCATCGGCGAGGCCGAGGCCCGCGCGCTCCTCACCCGCGCGTTCGCTTCGGAGATCGTGTCCGCGGTTCCCATCGCCGGGCTCGTCCCCGTCCTCGAAGGGCTCGTGACGGCCTCGCTCGGAGGTTCCCGGTGACGGCGGCCGCGACGCTGCCCCGCCCGCTCGACGTCGCGTCGATCCGCGGCGACTTCCCCATCCTCTCGCGCAAGGTCCACGGCAGGGATCTCGTGTACCTCGACAGCGCCAACACGAGCCAGAAGCCCACGGCCGTGCTCGACGCGATGGACCGCTACTACCGCCAGAGCAACGCGAACATCCATCGCGCGACGCACCTGCTCTCGGAAGAGGCGACGAGGGCCTACGAGGGCGCCCGCGAAACGGCCCGCCGGTTCGTGAATGCGCGCTCCACCCGCGAGATCGTGTTCGTGCGCGGTACGACGGAAGCGATCAACCTCGTGGCTTCGGGCTTCACGTGGAAGCACGTGAAGGAAGGCGACGAGATCCTCGTCTCGGGCCTCGAGCACCACTCCAACATCGTGCCCTGGCAGATCCTCTGCGAACGCACGGGAGCGGCGCTCCGGGTGATCCCGATCGACGACGCGGGGGACCTGATCCTCGAGGAGGCCGAGCGGCTCATCTCGCCGCGCACCCGGCTCGTGGCCGTGTCGCACGTCTCGAACGCGCTCGGCACGATCAATCCGGTGAGGGAGATCATCCGCCTCGCGCACGCGCAGGGAGTGCCCGTCCTCGTCGACGGCGCGCAGGCCGCGCCTCACCTCGCGATCGACGTGCAGGATCTGGACGCGGACTTCTACGCGTTCTCGGGCCACAAGATGTGCGGCCCCACGGGCATCGGCGTTCTCTACGGGAAAGAGGCCTGGCTCGAGAAGCTGCCGCCGTATCAGGGTGGCGGCGACATGATCGCGTCGGTCACGTTCGAAAAGACGACGTACAACGCGCTTCCCTACCGGTTCGAGGCGGGCACCGCGAACATCGCGGGCGGCGTGGGCCTCGCGGCCGCCATGGACTACCTCCTGGGCGTCGGGCTCGACCGCATCGCGGCCCACGAGCACGAGCTCCTCGTCTACGGCACGGAGCGCCTCCAGGCGATCTCCGGGGTGCGGCTCGTGGGCACGGCTCGGCAGAAGGCCGGCGTCCTGTCGTTCCTCCTCGGCGACGTCCACCCGCACGACATCGGGACCGTCCTCGACCAGGAGGGCATCGCGATCCGCACCGGGCAGCACTGCGCGCAGCCCGTGATGGACCGCTACGGCATCGGCGCCACAGCGCGCGCCTCGTTCGCGCTCTACAACACCCGTGAAGACATCGACGCTCTCGTGCGGGGCCTCGCCAAGGTGCAGGAGCTCTTCTCGTGAGTGATCTCCGTGAGCTCTACCAGGAGGTCATCCTCCACCACAACAAGTCGCCCCGGAACTTCGGGACGCTCGAGGACGCCAACCGCAGGGCCGACGGCCACAACCCGCTCTGCGGCGACCGCCTCAGTCTCGGCCTCAAGGTCGTGGACGGCCGCATCGAGGACGTGCGCTTCTCGGGCTCGGGCTGCGCCATCTCGAAGGCTTCCGCGTCTCTGATGACCGAAGCCGTCAAGGGCCGCAAGGCCGAAGAGGCCGACGCGCTCTTCCACAGGTTCCACGAGCTCCTGACCGGCCCGCCCGACGTGAAGGTCGACGGCAAGGAGCTCGGCAAGCTCGCGGTCTTCGCGGGAGTCCGCGAGTTCCCCGTGCGGGTGAAGTGCGCGACCCTCGCGTGGCACACGCTCGAGGCCGCGCTGGCGGGCGGCGAAACCGCCTCCACGGAGACACCATGAGCGAACGCATCGAGATCGAGACCCAGACCCCGGTGGCGAGCCCCGTGGCCGAAGCCGCAGGGGACATCCCCCCTGTCACGGAGGCCTCGGAGGTCACGAAGGAGCTCGAGGGGCGCGTCGTGAAGGCGCTGAAGACCTGCTACGACCCCGAGATTCCCATCGACATC
>JAEUQS010000498.1 GCA_016789625.1 Acidobacteriota bacterium
CTCGAGGAGCTGGCGCTCGTGGACGCCCTCACCGGCGTCGCGAACCGCCGGCGCCTCGAGTCGTGTCTCGAGCGCGAGTGGCGGCGGGCGCAGCGCGGGAGTCACCCTCTGTCGCTCGCGCTCCTCGACATCGACGCCTTCAAGAAATACAACGACCGCTACGGGCACGCCCGCGGCGACGAGTGCCTCCGGGCGGTGGCCCAGGCGTTCGCCACCGTGTGCCGGCGGCCGGCCGACCTCTTCGCGCGGTATGGCGGCGAGGAGTTCGCGCTGATCCTCCCCGAGACCGGCGCCGAGGGCACGCGGGCCGCCCTGCAGACGGGCCTCGCGCGCGTCGCGGGCCTCGCGATCGAGCACGCCGCGTCGCCGTGCGCGCCTCACGTCACGGTGAGCGTCGGCGCGGTGAGCCTCGTGCCGAAGGAGGACGAGGACGTCAAGAGCGCGTTCGAGAGGGTGGACCGCCTTCTCTACGACGCGAAGGAAGGCGGCCGCAACCAGGGCCGCCACCTCGACCTCGCGACGGGCGAGGAGCGGCGGATCACGCAGGGTGCGCCCGCGTGAGCGCTGGCGTCCCTGCGGGGGTCCCTGCCGGGAGCGTGCTCGTCGTCGACGACAACACGACCATCGTCGCTCTCCTCGGCAACGTGCTCCGCGAGGCCGGCTACGACGTGCGCGCGGCCATCGACGGAGCGCGCGGCCTCGCCGTCGCGACGGCCCGCGCGCCCGACCTCGTGCTCCTCGACCTGCGCATGCCGGGGATGGACGGCTTCGAGGTCTGCCGCAGGCTCAAGGAGAACGAAGGGACGCGCGCCGTCCCCGTCATCGTCATCAGCGCGCTCGACGACGTGGACGAGAAGCTCCGGGCGTTCGAGGCCGGCGCGGCCGACTACGTGACCAAGCCGTTCGAGCCGCGCGAGGTGCTCTCGCGGGTCGGAGCGCACGTGCAGCTCTACCGGCTGAGGCTCGAGCTCGAGGCGAAGCAGCGGGAGCTCGAGCGGAGCCAGAAAGAGCTCGCCCAGCAGAACGAGGAGCTGAAGCAGCGCAACGAGGAGCTGCTGAACGCCGAGCGGCGCACGCGCCACGTGTTCTCGGCGCTGGCCTCGGCTCTCCCGGGCACGGTGCTCGACGGCAAGTACCGCCTCGACCAGAAGATCGGCTCCGGCGGCTTCGCCACGGTGTTCCGGGCCGAGCAGCTCGAGCTCGCGCGACCCGTGGCCGTCAAGGTGTTCCGGCCCTGGGAAGGCAGCGATACGCCCGACGCGCTCGACCGCTTCAAGCGCGAGGGCATCAGCGCCTGCCGCATCCAGCATCCCAATGCCGTGTCCGTCACGGACTTCGGCATCTCCGAAGGCGGCATCGCGTACCTCGTGATGGAGCTCCTCCGCGGCGTCACCGTCGCGGATCTCATCATCGCGGAGACGAGGCTCCCGCTCGCGCGCTGCGTGGAGATCCTGATTCCCGTGTGCGAGGTGCTCGCGGCGGCGCACCTCGCGGGTCTCGTCCACCGCGACATCAAGCCCGAGAACGTGTTCCTCCACCGCATTCCCGCGGGCGAGATCGTGAAGGTGCTGGACTTCGGCATCGCGAAGCTCATCGAGGCCGACGACGGCCGGCAGGAGACGCGCGGGATGCTCCTCGGCACGCTGGGCTTCGTGGCACCGGAGCGCGTGCTGGGCCTCGAGTACGGCGCCCCCTCGGACATCTACAGCGTGGGCGTCCTCTTCTACACCATGCTCACGGGCCTGCCGCCGTTCTACCCGAAGCCCGACGAGGAGCCGCTCGCGACGCTCATGCGGCAGGTGAACGAGCCCGTCCCGCCGCTCGACGTCCCCGGCCTCCCTCAGGCCGCCATCGGCCTCGTCGAGCGGATGCTCGCGACCATCGCGTCCGAGCGCCCCACCGCGCGGGAGCTGGTCGACGAGCTGGCCCGGTTCCGCAGGAAATAGCTCAGGGGTTCCAGCCGAGCTGGAGGAAGTACGTGCGGCCCGGATACGCGTAAACGTCCACGGTGTTGGGCTGCTGGAGCACGTAGCGCGGCTCCGAGTCGAACAGGTTCTTCACGCCGGCACGCACCTCGAGGCCCTGCACGAGGAGGCCCTTCTGCGTCGCCGTGAAGCCGACGAGGTGGTAGGCCTTCGCGTTCGCGTTCACCGACGACACCTCCGGCTTGCCCACGCAGCGGTAGTGGAGACCGAAGAGCGATCGCGAGCCCGCGCGGAGGAGGAGAGCGAGGTTCCCGAGCCACCGCGTCGAAGCCGCCGGCGTCGAGAGCACGGCCGCCGCGTTCCGCGTGTCCTCGGCGTCCACGTAGGAGACCCCCGCCTGAGCCTTCAGGCGCGTTCCGATCTGCTGCTCGAGCTCGACCTCCGCGCCGTTCGCCCGCGCCTTGCGGCTGTTGTCGAACGTCGCCCCGCCCGGCCTCACGTAGATCATGTCGCGGATGCGCGCCGAGAAGAGCGTCGCCCGGGCCACGGTGGTCGTGCCGCGATAGACGTAGTTCAGCTCGGTGGTTCCGTTCACCTCGAAGCTCACGTCGGGATCCAGCGTGCCGCGG
>JAEUQS010000506.1 GCA_016789625.1 Acidobacteriota bacterium
CACAGCGATGGGCGCGGGCGCCGCCGGCGCCGCCTGGGGGAGCGTCACGGGCGTGGGCACCTCAGGCGCCCTCTTCGCCGCCTCCACCATGTTGGGCGCGCGTTCGATGCCGGCGGGTGCCGCCGAGGGGGCGTCGCCGTCGCCAATACCGAGCTTCGAGAGAATCGATCCGAAGAATCCCATAGGTAGACCTCTTTCCTGGCGGCTTCCGCACCGATCCCATCCGGGATCGCACGAGCCGTCTCGTCAGCCGCATGATGTCACGGGACCCGGGTGACCCGCCTATCCGAGGTCGAAGCGGTCGAGGTTCATCACCTTGCTCCAGGCCGCGACGAAATCGCGCACGAACTTCTCCCCGGCGTCGTCCTGCGCGTAGACCTCGGCCAGAGCGCGGAGCTGCGAGCTCGAGCCGAAGACGAGATCCACCCGCGTCCCGGTCCAGCGGAGGTCGCCGGTCCTGCGGTCGCGTCCCTCGAACGTGTCCCCGGCCTCGGAAGCGGGCTTCCACACCGTGCCCATGTCGAGCAGGTTCACGAAGAAGTCGTTGGTGAGGGTTCCGGCCCGGGTCGTGAACACACCGTGCGCGGATCCCCCGACGTTGGCCCCGAGCACCCGCAGACCCCCGACGAGGACCGTCATCTCCGGCGCGCTCAGCGTGAGGAGCTGAGCCCTGTCGACGAGCATCTCCTCCGCCCGCACGCTGAAGGCCTTCTTCTGGTAGTTGCGAAAGCCGTCGGCCTCGGGCTCCAGCACCGCGAACGAGGCGACGTCGGTCTGCTCCGGCGAGGCGTCGGCGCGGCCCGGCGTGAAGGGCACCTCCACGGCGTGCCCTGCCGCCTCGGCCGCGGCCTCGACGGCGGCACAGCCGGCCAGCACGATGAGGTCGGCCAGGGAAACCCGCTTTCCCCCGGTCTGTGCACCGTCGAAGGCCTGGCGAAGGCTGTCGAGCACCCCCAGCACGCGGGCGAGCTGCACGGGCTGGTTGACTTCCCAGTCCTTCTGGGGAGCCAGACGGATGCGCGCTCCGTTGGCTCCGCCGCGCTTGTCCGAGCCCCGGAACGTCGACGCCGAGGCCCAGGCAGCCCCGACCAGCTCCGGAATCGTCAGGCCGGAGGCCAGGATCTGTGCTTTCAGCAAAGCGACGTCGTCGGCATCGATGAGCGGGTGATCGACCCGCGGAATGGGGTCCTGCCAGATCAGATCCTCGGCCGGGACCTCGGGGCCGAGGTAGCGCACCTTGGGCCCCATGTCGCGGTGGGTCAGCTTGAACCAGGCGCGGGAGAACGCGTCGGCGAAGGCCTGGGGA
Organism: Acidobacteriota bacterium; assembly: GCA_016789625.1. Taxonomy (GTDB): domain Bacteria; phylum Acidobacteriota; class Thermoanaerobaculia; order UBA5066; family UBA5066; genus JAEUQS01. The sequence continues at coordinate 1,307 of JAEUQS010000506.1, forward strand.
TCCTTGTGGAAGCGCCGCGAGATGGGCTCGTAGATGGGGTCGAACCGCAGCGACAGATCGGCCGTCGTCATCATGGGCGGGTGCGACCTCGACGGGTCGTGCGCGTCGGGAATCATGTGCTCGGGCCTGACGTCCCGGGCGCGCCACTGCCACGCGCCGGCCGGGCTCTTCACCAGCTCCCACTCGTAGCCGAACAGCATGTCGAAGTAGCCGTTGTCCCACTTCGTGGGGTTGGGCTTCCAGGCGCCCTCGATTCCGCTGGTGGTGCAGTCCGCCCCCTTGCCGGTGCCGAACCGGTTGACCCACCCCAGACCCTGCTGTTCGATCGGGGCCCCTTCGGGCTCCCTTCCGACGAGCGCCGGGTCTCCCGCGCCGTGCGCCTTGCCGAACGTGTGGCCGCCGGCCACGAGAGCGACGGTCTCCTCGTCGTTCATGGCCATGCGCGCGAACGTCTCGCGCACGTCGCGGCCCGAGGACCACGGATCGGGGTTGCCGTTCGGGCCTTCGGGGTTCACGTAGATGAGCCCCATCTGCACCGCGGCCAGCGGGCTCTCGAGCTCCCGGTTGCCACTGTAGCGCTGGTCTCCCAGCCAGGTTCTCTCCTTGCCCCAGTAGATGTCCTCCTCGGGCTGCCAGATGTCCTCACGGCCGCCGCCGAAGCCGAACGTCCGGAAGCCCATCGATTCGAGCGCACAGTTGCCGGCCAGGATCATGAGGTCGGCCCAGGAGACGCGGTTGCCGTACTTCTGCTTCACGGGCCACAGCAGGCGGCGGGCCTTGTCGAGGTTGCCGTTGTCGGGCCAGCTGTTGACCGGCGCGAAGCGCTGGTTCCCGGTGCCGCCGCCGCCCCGCCCGTCGGCCGTCCGGTAGGTGCCGGCACTGTGCCAGGCCATGCGGATGAAGAGGCCGCCGTAGTGGCCCCAGTCGGCGGGCCACCAGTCCTGCGAGGACGTCATCAACGCGTACAGATCGCCCTTCAGGGCGGCCAGATCGAGCTTGCGGAATTCCTCCGCATAGGCGAATCCGGGGCCCATCGGGCTCGAGGCCGGCGCGTGCTGGTGAAGCACGCCCAGGTTCAGCGACTCGGGCCACCAGTCGCGGTTCGACGTGCCTCGTTTGACAGTGGGCTGACCCGACGCGCCCGTTATCGGGCATCTGCTGCTTTCGCTCACGCTCGTCTCCTTCTGGATCGGGTACCAGTTCCGGGCAAGAGTCGGCGACGCGTGGGCCGGATGTCAATGATGCAATGAGGCCGCGACGGAGGCCCGCAGAGACGCCGTGAGGATGTCCATGAGGCGCGAGGGCGGCGGGGCCTGAGGTCTCGTGACGAGGCCCACCGGGAGGGCGACGGACACGTCCCGGAGCCGCCGCGTCACGGTCTTCGCGGGCGGCGGGCTCACCGACTGGCGGGGCAGGAAGGCGATGCCGAGGCCGGCGCGCACGGCCGCGAGGAGCGATTCGGCGCTGCCGCACTCGAGCGCCCATTGCGGCCTCACCCCTCGTTCCTGCAGCGCCGCCTCCACCGCCGCCCGGTACGCGCACCCCTGGCCGCTCAGGAGAAGCGGCTCGCCCTCGAGGTGAGCGGCCGAGAGGGCGCGCAGACCGGCGAACCGGTGGGAGCGCGGCACGAGGAGGGCCATCTCTTCGGGGAAGAGAGGCTCGAAGCGGAGACCCAGCTCGGCCGGCGGCGCCGAGCAGATGCCGAGATCGATCTCGGCATCCCCGACGGCCCGGCTGACCACCCCCGTCCCTCCGACCTCGAGCCTGATCCGCAGACCGGGCCGCTGGGCGCGCAGCCGGCCGAGCAGCGGGACGAGACGGCGGCTCGCGGCCGGCTCGATCGCCCCGAGGCGCAGCAGGCCGGCCTTGCCGTCCTTCAGCTCGGCCATCGAGCGGGAGAGGACCTCGACGGCATCGAGGATGGACAGCGCCCGTCCGGCCAGCAGCTCCCCCGCCGGCGTCTTCACGCGCTCGCGCCCGCTGCGGTCGAAGAGCTCGAGGCCGAGCTCCTTCTCGAGCTCCTGGATGTGGAGGCTCACCGTGGGCTGAGCCAGGCCGAGGGAGCGCGCGGCCTTCAGGAAGCTCCCCTCGCGGAGAACGGCCTGAAACGTCTGGAGGTGGCGAAGGTCCATGGGTATCAGAATAGCTGACGCTCGATGCAAACTAAATCATGATTGTTTATATCAAGAGGGCGCCCTACCTTGCGGGCGGAGGCCAACATGCTCTACCCGTCCGCCCTCGCCCGAGACCTCCGCTTCGCGCTCCGGCGCCTCCGGGCCCAGCCGGTCTTCTCGGGCGCGATGATCCTGCTTCTCGCGCTCACGATCGGCGCGAACACGGCGATCTTCACCGTGG
>JAEUQS010000524.1 GCA_016789625.1 Acidobacteriota bacterium
GGTCATGACCGTGCTGGCGTGCGTCCTCATCCGCAGCGAGCGCACCATCTCGCGGGCCGAAGGGGCGTTTGCCCTCACGCTCTACGTCGCCTACACGGTGGCCACGGTGGTTCGAGGCTGAGTCTTTTCCTGGCGCCGGCCCTTGACAGACCGCGTTCTCTTGTATAACTTGTTGGTTATGGAACCGATGGGTTATGGGAAGCTCGATCCGGCCGTCCTCGACGCCACGTTCGCAGCGCTGGCCGATCCCACGCGCCGCGCGATCCTGGCGCGCCTCTCCGCCGGCGACGCGTCGGTGACCGAGCTGGCCGAGCCTTTCGACATGAGCCAGCCCGCGATCTCCAAGCATCTCAAGGTGCTCGAGAACGCGGGGCTCGTCTCCCGCGGACGCGACGCGCAGAGACGTCCCGTGCACCTCGAGGCGAAGCCTCTCGAAGAGGCCAGCGCCTGGCTCGAGCGCTACCGGGCGTTCTGGGAAGAGCGCTACCAGCGCCTCGACGCCCTGCTCGAGGAAATGAAGGCAATGAAGGCGGCGGACGGCGCCTCGGCGCCGCAGGACCCCGCGCTCAGGGCAGCTCCGAAACCTGCACCAAGGAAGAAGCGCTCCCCGAGACACAGATAAGGAGATTCGATGAGACACCTCGGAAGCCTCACCGTGACGACCCCCACCGATCGCGAGATCGCCATGACCCGCCTGTTCGACGCGCCGCGAAGCCTCGTCTTCGAGGCGTTCATCAGGCCCGAGCTCATCCGCCGCTGGCTGCTCGGCCCGCCCGGCTGGACCATGGTGGTCTGCGAGTTCGACGCGCGCCCCGGCGGCCTCTACCGCTACGTCTGGCACAAGGACGATGGCACCGTGATGGGCATGGGCGGGGTCGTGCAGGAGGTCGTCGCGCCGGAGCGCCTCGTGGCGACGGAGAAGTTCGATCACGCGTGGTATCCCGGCGAGGCGATCGACACGACCACGTTCGTCGAGGACGGCCCGACGACGATCGTCTCCATCACCGTGCTCTACGAGTCGAAGGAAACGCGCGACGCGGTGCTGAAGACGCCCATGGCCGAAGGCATGGTCGCGGGCTACGACCGCCTGGCCGAGCTCCTCACGACCCTGGTGGAGAAGGCGTAGGCGTTCGGCGTGGCCGCGAGGAAGAACGCTCCCGCGCGGGACGAACGCCCTGCGGCCGAGCGCGCACGCGAGGCGGTGGCCGCGCTCGAGGCGCTCGCGACGCAGAAGGACCGCGACAACCTCGTGCGCTTCGGTATCAACGCCGAGCCCGCGTTCGGGGTCTCGATGTCGAACATCCAGAAGGTTGCGAAGACCGTCGGGAAGAGCCACGCCGTCGCGGCCGCGCTCTGGGAGTCGGGCTGGTACGAGGCGCGGATGCTCGCGGCGTTCGTGGACGAGCCGGAGCGCGTCACCCCCGCGCAGATGGATCGCTGGTGCCGTGGCTTCGACAACTGGGGCATCTGCGACACGATCTGCTTCGTCCTCTTCGACCGCACGCCCCACGCCTTCGCGAAGGTGGACGCCTGGGCCAGGTCCGGCGACGAGTTCGTGAAGCGTGCGGCGTTCGCGCTCCTGGCGAGCCTGTCGGGCCACGACAAGACCACCGGCGACGGTCCATTCCTCGACAGCCTCGCGCTCATCGAGAAGGCCGCGACGGATGACCGCAACTTCGTGAAGAAGGGCGTCCTCTGGGCGCTCAAGGGCGTGGGCCGCAGGAGCCCCGTCCTGCGCAGGGAGGCCGTGGCCCTCGCGCGGAAGCTGGCCGCCTCCGACGTGCCGTCTGCGCGGTTCATCGGCAGGGACGCGCTCCGCGACCTCACCAGGAAGCAGGAAAAGAAGAAAGGGAAAGGGCCCCAGAAATGATCGCAACACCCGAGATCGTCGACGTGCCGGAACAGGAAACGGCCGTCATCCACCTCACCATTCCTCGCGAGGACATCCAGCGCGTCATGGGTCCGGGCATCCAGGAGCTGATGGACGCCGTGGGCGCGCAGGGCGTCGGGCCGACGGGCGCCTGGTTCACGCACCACCTCCGGATGAACCCGAAGACCTTCGACTTCGAGATCGGCGTGCCCGTCTCGGCCACAGTGAAGCCCATGGGACGCGTGAGGCCCGGCAAGCTGCCCGCGGCGAAGGTCGCCCGGTCTCTCCACGCGGGCGGATACGAGGGTCTCGGAGCCGCGTGGGGCGAGCTGGACGCCTGGGTCGCGGCCGCGGGCCACACCGCGGCGCCCGATCTCTGGGAGCGCTACCTGGTGGGACCCGAGTCGGGACCCGACGCCTCCCGCTACCGCACGGAGCTCAACCGTCCTCTGAGCGCATAGCCGAATCCCGCTGAAGTTTCAATAGGTCGCTCGAATCAGGGCCCGGACGATCTGCGTCCGGGCCCTGCGCCCTTTGTGGTTGCGGGTCTGGGCGCTTCCCACCCGGGGCCGCCTTCGATCCCGGCCTCTGTGGGGAGGTTTCGCTGATTCACGTGCACCATGGCCCGGCGTCGTACCCGGACCGTACAACTCTCGCGTGCTCGTCACGCTCGCGCTTTTTGCGGCCGGCATCGCAATGGGAATCGGCGGAGCCCTGATCTGGGCGTGGGGCGTGAGGTCCGGGCAGTTTCGCGACCTCGAGAAGACCAAGGAGCAGCTCTTCTGGCCCGACCTCGCGCCGGGGCCGGAAGGCCCCGCCGCAGAGAAGCCGGGCGACACCGACACCTAGGGAGGGACGGATGAATCTCGCCAACCAGAAGACGGAAGCCGACGCCCGCATCTCACGGCGAAAGGCGCTCACCATCACGAGCGCGCTCGGCCTCGTCGGCGCGAACGCCATCGCCTGGTTCTCGAACCTCCTCTTCTTCAAGCCGCGCGTCACCTACAGTGAGCCCTCCCGGTTCCGAATCGGAAGGCCCGACGCGTTTCCCCTGGGCACGCGGCTACCGCTCGCCCGGCAGAGGGTCACCATCGTGAGGACCGAGGCCGGCCTCGCCGCGATCTCCAACACCTGCACGCACCTCGGCTGTGTGATCCAGACGACCGACATCGGCTTCGACTGTCCCTGCCACGGCAGCCGCTTCGACGCCGAGGGAACCGTGCTGGGCGGGCCGGCGCCGCGGCCGCTGCCCTGGTTCCGGGTGGCCCTGTCGCCCAGCGGAGAGCTGGAGGTCGACACCGCGGATCCCGTGGCGGCCGGCACGTTCCTGGTGGTGTGAGGGGCGCAGGACCATGAGCGAAGACTCCGAGCCCGGTCTCCTCCGCACCCTGAAAGAGCTGCCCGTCAACGTCTGGCGATCGATCTTCCGCAACCCACTGCCCTCCTCGGATCTGGGCCGCTCTCAGACGACGTTCAGCAACATCTTCCTCCACATCCACCCCGTCAAGACCCACGTCCACTCGCTGAAGCCCTGGTTCACGCTGGGGCTCGGGGTGCTGTCGCTGTCGCTCTTCGTGATCCTCTCGGTCACGGGCATCCTCCTCATGTTCTATTACGTGCCCTCCGTCGAGCAGGCGCACAACCGCATGCTCGATCTGTACGGCACCGTGGCCTTCGGGGCGCTCCTGCGCAACATGCATCGCTGGGGCGCGCA
>JAEUQS010000536.1 GCA_016789625.1 Acidobacteriota bacterium
ATGACTGCCGTGAGCCTTCAGGAAGTCCGGGAAGAGATCGGGAGCGGCGGAGCCCTCGTTCCGTCTGCCGCCCTGGTGAACGTCCTGTCCTCGATGTCGCTCGCCATGGCGGGAGCGCTCGAGCTGCGGGACGTGTTCTCCCGCGTCGCCGAGTCGGTGCGTCCCCTCGTGCCCTTCGACCTCATGGGCATCCTGCGCTGCGACGGAACCGACCGCGTCATCCTCTATTCGGTGGCGGGAGGCCGCACGCTGGGCTATTCGGGTACGGAGATCCCGCGCTGCAATTTCTCGCCCGCCCTCTGGCCCACCATGGAGCGGCCGTCGATCATCGAGGACACCGAGAAGGTGCTCGACTCGTCGTTCTGCCGCGACCGGGAGGTCCTCGAGAGCGGCATGCGGGCGCTCCTGCGGGCCCCGCTGCGGCTGGGCTCGCACGTCTTCGGCTATCTCTGGTTCGCCTCGCGGACGCCCGGAGCGTTCAGCCGGCAGCACGAGCTCCTCATCGAGCCCGTCGCGAACCTCGTGACGCTCGCGCTCGAGCACGAGCGTCTCGCGAGCATCGAGAAGGAGCGGCGCCGACGCTTCGACGCGCTCGACGCCCTGCTCCCCACGCTTTCGCTGTCGCTCGACGTGCGCGAGGTCTTCGAGCAGCTCTCCGTGGTCTCGGCCTCCGTCGTGAAGCACGACCTCATGACGCTCGGGCTCCTGAGCGAAGACCGCAAGTCCGTGCGCATCCACGCGTACACGGGCGAGAAGCGCAACGACGTGCCCGAGAGCTTCGAGCTCGAGCCCGACGACTACGACAACATCGACAGTGAGTTCCTCATCATGAAGGACGTCGAAGAGGAGCTTCGCCACGACTCCGTGAAGTACCGCCTCTTCGGCCTCGCGAACGTGCGCTCCTGGCTGCGCGTTCCGCTGCGTCGCGAGGGGCAGGTCGTCGGCGGCCTCTCGTTCCTCTCGCGCGTGCCGGGCACCTACGTCGTGGAGGACGTGGATCTCGCGCGGCGCATTGCCGACCACGTGCAGCTCATCCTCTCGCACCAGGATCTCGCCGAAGCGGCGCGCCAGAAGGAGAAGGCCCAGGAAGAGGCCGCGCGGCTCGAGCGCCGCGTCGCCGCGCTCACGCAGGAGCTGGAGACGACCTCGGGGCACCGCCGCGTGATCGGTCACTCTCGGGCCTGGAAATCGGTGCTCTCTCAGGCGAGCAAGGTCGCGCCCACGGACACCACGGTCCTTCTCACGGGCGAGTCGGGCACGGGCAAGGAGGTCGTCTCTCGGTTCCTGCACCGCGGGTCGCTCCGCGTGAACGGGCCCTTCATCGCCCTGAACTGCGCGGCGCTGCCCGATCAGCTCCTCGAGAGCGAGCTCTTCGGCTACGAGAAGGGCGCGTTCACGGGCGCGACCGCCCAGAAGCCGGGGCGCATCGAGCAGGCCGCGCAGGGCACGCTCTTCCTCGACGAGGTGGGCGAGATGAGCCCCCTCGTCCAGGCCAAGCTGCTGCGCGTGCTGCAGGAGCGCGAGGTCCAGCGGCTCGGGGGCACCAAGGTGCTTAAGGCCGAGGTGAGGGTCATCGCGGCCACGAACCGGGATCTCCAGAGCCTCATCGCGAAGGGGCTCTTCCGGGAGGATCTGTACTACCGGCTTCACGTCTTCGAGATCAACCTGCCGCCGCTCCGGGAAAGGCCCGAAGACATCCTGCCGCTCGCGGAAGCGTTCCTCGGCGAGATCGGCCAGGACGTGGGGCGGCCCTCGGCCGGGATCTCCAAGGAAGCCCGGGAGCAGATCCTCGCTTACCCGTGGCCCGGAAACGTGCGCGAGCTGCGCAACGCGCTCGAGCGCGCGGTCATTCTGTGCGAGGGCGGGCTCATCACGGCCGAGCACCTGCCGATCTCCATCGCGCGGCACGAGGCGGCGACGGCGCGGGCCGTAGCCGGCGTGGCTCCGGCACCATCGGGCGCCGTGCCAGCCGGTGCGCCGCAAACGGCGCCGCCCCCGAACGGCAATGGCTCGGCGATGTCGTCCGCGCCGCTCGACATCTCGACGCTCGAGAAGTCGATGGTCGAGGAGGCGCTGGTCCGCGCGAAGAACAACAAGTCGAAGGCCGCCAAGCTCCTCGGCCTCACGAGAGCCCAGCTCTACTCCCGCCTCCAGAAATACGGTTTGAGCTGAAGAAGTTCCGGCGCCCCGCTGGATCGCGGGTGATCCGATTCCGTGCGGTCCGCGAACACTAGGGGCATGAGCGCGGAGCGTCGTTTCGAGAATCCAGCCACCAAGGAGTCCTGCCTCTTCCGGACGATCGCGGGCATTGGAGGACACGACGTACTCGAGATGGAGTACACGATCGGTGTGGGTGGCGCGCGCGTGCCCGAGCACGCTCATCCGCATGCCACTCAACGAATCAGGGTTTTGAAAGGGCTGCTCGGGCTGAAAGTGCGAGGTGAGGTTCGGCTGCTCTCCGAGGGTATGGAGGCCGTTCTACCGCCCAATACCAACCACTCTCAATGGAATGCCGGTGACGTCCCCGTCGTGACCGTCGAGCAGATGGACCCACCCATGGAGTTCGAGGCCTTTTTCGAAAGCTACTGCGGCCTGGGGGCAAACGGCCGGCTGAGGCCCGATGGGAACCCTGTCTCGTTCCTGCAAACCGTCGCCTGGCTCTTCGAGTTCCGGGAAACGACCAGCATCGCTCCACCCGCGCGATACGGCATGCTCGCCGTGTTTGGCGCTCTCTATCCCGTTGCGAGGCTCCTCGGCTATAGGGGCCGGGGCTCGTGATCGGCTCGAGCAGCAACTAGGCGAGCGGCTTCATGAGCCGCAGGGTCCAGCTCCTTCCGGCTCCGTGCGTCACGCGCGTCTCGTCGAGCGTCTTGGCGACCTGGTCCATCCGTCTCCACCGTGCCGCCGAGGCGCCTCTGTCGTGCATGGAGATGAGGATGGAGCCTCCGGGAGCCAGGAACCGGAAGAAGCGCTTCAGGGTCTCCTCCGGCCGATCGGCGTGGTTGATGCTCTCGCAGAACACCACGATGTCGAACTTCTCCTCGGACTCGAACGTGTCGAAGCTCGCCACCCGGAACTCCGTGCGTGGAACCCCCAGCGCCCTTCCGGCGACCATGGCGGTCTCCGAGAAGTCGAAGGCCACGTAGCGGCTGAACGGAGTGCTCGAGAACAGAGGGGCCAGCTTTCCGGGGCCGGACCCAGCGTCCAGGATGCTGGGCGGCTCGGGCATCGACGCGGCGAGGTGCCTTACGTAGCCCGCCAGGATGGAGTAGTGGCCGAGCTGCTCGAGCGCGTCCACCCACTCCATGCCGCCCGGCGCGGCGTAGATGCTCTCCCAGCGCTCCGCGCTCCAGATGCTTCCCCGGCCGAGCGGCCGGAGGACGAGCTGATAACGCAGCTTCTCGAGCAGGCTCTGCTTCACGCTCCTACCCGTGGATCTGGACGCCGTGAACGCCCTCGGCAGCCTCGTGGATGGCCTCCGTGAGCGTCGGGTGCGCGTGGATGGTGCGGATCATCTCCTCGGTGGTCGCCTCGCACTTGAGGAACGCCGCGGCCTGACCGATCAGCTCGGTGGCGTGCGGTCCGATGATGTGCACTCCGAGAACTTCGTCGTATTTCGCGTCGGACACGATCTTCACGAAGCCCTCGTTGGTGTGCTCCATCTGCGATTTGGCGAGGACCGAGAAATTGAACTTCCCGACCTTGACCTGGTACCCGCGCTCCTTCGCTTTCGCCTCGGTGAGGCCGATCGACGCGACCTCGGGGTCGCAGTAGGTGCACCCGGGGACCTGCTCACGGTTGATCGGATAGGTATGCGCCCCGGCGATCGTCTCGGCCGCGACGATGCCCTCGGCCGAGGCCACGTGCGCGAGCCAGATGGTCGGAGTGCAGTCCCCGATGGCGTAGATCCCGGGCACGTTCGTAAGCTGGTGCGCGTCCACCTTCACATAGCCGCGCTCGGTGGCGACGCCGGCCGTCTCGAGGCCCACGCCGTCGGTCACGGGCTTTCGGCCCACGGCCAGGAGGACGGTCTCGACGTCCCAGATCTTCGCGGTGCCCTCGGCATCGGCCACGACGTGGAGCGTGCCGTCGGGGTTCTGCGTGACCTCCTTGACGGCGGTCTTCACGTGGCACTCGATGCCCTTTTTCTTGAACGACTTCTCGATCTCCTTCGAGATCTCCTCGTCCTCCACGGGCAGGAGTCGGGGGAGCACCTCGACGAGGATCGTCTTGGTGCCGTAGCGCTGGTAGCACGAGGCGAACTCGGAGCCGACCGCGCCCGAGCCGATCACGAGCATCGACTTCGGAATCGACGTGGACTTGAGGATGTGATCGGAATTCACGATGTTGGTGCCGTTCGCCTTGAGGAAGGGGAGATCCCGCGGAACGGAGCCCATCGCGAGGATCACGTTCTTC
>JAEUQS010000553.1 GCA_016789625.1 Acidobacteriota bacterium
ATTCCGCTTCGCACCGGGCCGAAGGGCAGCGGCGTGAAACCCCGCGACGCGAGGCCCTCGGCTAGCACGTCGACGACCTCGCGGATGCGCGCGCTCACGACGTCGAGACCCGTGTCGAGAAGCAGCTCGAGCGTCGCGGCGAGCGCGTAGACGCCGGGGCCCGGAAGCGCGCCGGCCTCGAAGCGCCGGCCGTCGGTCCGCCAGGACGGGCTCGCGGACATCGCGAAGCCGAAGGGATCGTCGACGTTCAGCCAGCCCGCGGGCGGCGCGAGACGGCCCCTCAGATCGGGATGCGTGTACAGGATTCCGCAGCCCTCGGGGCCGAGCATCCACTTGTGCCCGTCGGCCGAGAGGAACCGGATCTGCGCGGCCTCGACGTCGAAAGGCATCGCGCCCACGGCCTGGATGCCATCGACACCGAACACGATATCGCGTTCCGCGCAGAAGGCTCCCAGCTCGGCAAGCGGCGCCACGAAGCCGGTGTGGAACGAGACCGCCGACACGCACAGGACGCGCACCCGCCGGCCCTCGCAGGCCGTGCGCACGTCGGAAAGCGTGTACGCCGCGTCCTGCGTGGGGATCTTCACCACGGACACGCCGCGCGACGCGAGCGCGAGCCACGGATTCAGGTTCGCGGGGAACTCCGCGTCGGTCGTCACGACGACGTCGCCCGCCTCCCAGGGAAACCCCTGCGCCACGAACGTGAGCCCCAGCGACGTGTTGGGCACGATCCCGATGGAGTCCGCGCCGCCTGCTCCCACGAGACGCGCGGCGCGCTCGCGAAGGGCCGCGGCCTCGCGGCCCCAGGCCGCCCACTCGAGGCCGCCGCGCAGCGAGCAGGCCTCGGCGTAGCCCGCGAGCGCGTTCACCGCGCAGCGCGGCAGCGGCGCCACGGCCGCGTGGTTGAGCTGGATTCCGTGGAGACGCGACGGGAACTCCGCGTCGAGAGCGGCCTTCGAGAAATCGCGCATCAGAACGCCTTCTGCGCCGCGCGGAACGCGGCTACGTTGCGGCGCACCTCGTCCATCGAATCTCCCCCCGACTTCTCGAAGAGCGCGTCGGCCAGGACGTAGGCGAGCATCGCTTCGCCGATCACGCCGCAGGCCGGCACGGCCGTGACGTCGGACCTCTCGTACTGCGCCTTGTGCGGCTCGTGCGTCTCGGTGTCCACCGAAGCGAGCCCCTCCCGGAGCGTCGCGATGGGCTTCTTGTAGAGCGTCACGAGAAGGTCCTCCCCGCTCGTGATGCCGCCCTCCAGCCCCCCGGCGCGGTTCGAGGTGCGGAAGTAGCCGCGCTCCCCGCTCCAGGCGATGGGATCGTGCGCCTGAGACCCTGGGAGGTACGCGTTCGCGACGCCGGTGCCGAACGCCATGCCCTTCACCGCGGGAATCGAGAGCATGGCCTGCGCGATGCGGCCGTCCAGCTTCGCGTCCCACGCGACGTGAGAGCCCAGCCCCGCGGGAAGGCCGCGCGCGCCCACGAGCACCGTTCCGCCCAGCGTGTCGCCGGCCTTGAACGCGGCGTCCACGGCCGCCGTCATCTCGCTCTCCACCGAGCGGTCCACGAGACGGAACGGCGAGGTCTCGTCCACGTTGTCGAGGCTCGCGAACGAGAACCCGCCCTCGGGCTCGGGCACCCGGATCGGGCCCAGCGACGTCACGCCGCTCCGGATCTCGATATCGAGTTCCCGGAGGAAGAGCCGGAAGAACGCTCCCGCCGCCACGCGCGCCGCGCTCTCACGGGCGCTCGCCCGCTCGAGAATGTCGCGCAGATCGCGCCGCCCGTACTTGAGCCCGCCCGCGAGGTCCGCGTGGCCGGGCCGCGGCGACGTGAGCTTTCGCTTGGCGACGGCCTCGGGGTCGTTGTCGAACGCGCCCATGATCCGCTCCCACACCTTGTGGTCGAGGTTGGGAATGCGGAACGAGACCGGCCCGCCCAGCGTCTCGCCGCCTCGCACGCCGCCGGTGATCGTCACGCGGTCGCGCTCGATCTTCATGCGGCCGCCGCGGCCGTAGCCGTGCTGGCGGCGGGCGAGATCGCCGTCGATCACGGCGAGGTCGACGCGGAGCCCCGCGGGGAGTCCGGTGACGAGGCCGGTCAGCTCGGGGCCGTGGGATTCACCCGCCGTCTGGAAGTGGAGTCTCGGCACGCGTGGAGTCTGCCATCCCGAGCAGATTCAGCGCGCCGAAGGCGTTTCCGGGCCCGGAGGGCTGAACAAAAAAAGTTCACCTTCCCGCGGCGAGGAGGTAGGCCCAGTTCGCGGCCACGAGCAGCGCGAGAAGGAGCTTCATCCAGAGCGGCAGGTCGTTCGGAAACGGGGGAAACGGGACGCCGAAGAGCGAACGCACGGAGAGGGCGACGAGGCCCAGTCCGCCGAGGATCGCCGCGAGCGCGACGAGCGGATTCCAGGCGAGCGCGGCGGGAACGTCGAGCGCGAAGAGCGCCTTCACCGCGCGCGTCGAGCCGCAACCGGGGCAGGGCACGCCCGTGACCGACTTGAGAAGGCACGGCGGCAGGATCGCGAACGAGAAAAGCCTCGGACCGAGAAGGAACGCGCCGAGCACCCCGGCCAGCACCAGGGCGCCGTGGGTGCCCGGCTTCCGGAAAACCGTCCGGGCCTCAGCCGCGGGCCGCGGCACCGAAGATCGCCGCTCCCGCGAACACCACGGCCACGATGCCGCAGATGCAGCAGAGCGCGACCGGGAGGAGCACGGCGAAGACGGCCTTGCCGGTCGTGGTGCGGTGGAGCGCGCGAATCCCGATCACCCACAGCACCATCGTCCAGATTCCCGAGACGAACGGCCCCACGAACGGAACCACGGCCGCGAGGGCCGCCGTCTGGCCGTACGCCACCACGCGGAGCGTGCCCTCGAACCCGCCCTTGGAGTCCTTGAGGCAGCCCGTGATGAGAGCGCAGACGTGCAGGACGGCGCCCCCCACGAAGATGCCGAAGAGCACCGAGAACGGCGAGACGAGCACCTGACCGACTCCCGGCCGGAGGAGAAAGCCGAGCTTCTCCACGAACTCCGGAGGGAGGCCGGCGAGATTCGGCGGAATCACGAGACCCCAGATCGTGCCCAGGATGGCGCCCGCGATGCCGGTCACGAGCGCGTAGAGGATGGGCTTGGTGTAGTCGCCCGACGCGCGGGTTCGCGTGTAGGCCTCGACGGGCTTCGTCACGAACAGCGCGAACGTCTGGAGCAGTGCGTTGAGGTCGATTCCGGGCGCCGTCTCCCAGGGCGTGCCCGGGCCGGCGGGCGGCTCGGGCGGCCCACCCCAGCCCGCAGGAGGGAGATTCGGAGGCCGGTAGGGCGAAGGCGGTTCCGGCGGAGGCGGAGGCGGCGGAGGAAAGGATCCGTCTGGCGGCAAAGACGACATGGAGACCTCCTCGGCGGGTTGGCTCCGATCCTACAGCCAGGCCCCCGAAGATTCTGCGGAACCTCGTCCCCCGGGTTCGCGTATCCCTGGAAGTACGAGGAGGTTCTCATGGCGATCGCACGCACGACCGCGTTTCCGGCCCTGGCTGTGGCTCTGGGTCTCTCCCTGGCGTCCGGGGCTCTGGCCGCGCCGCCCGAGAAATCGGTCTCGAAGACGTTCCCGCTCAGCGCCACGGGTGAGGTCTCGGTGAAGACCTACAAGGGCAGCATCACGGTGCGGCCGGGCAACGGAACCCAGGTGGAGATCACGGCGCGCGTCGAGCCCGACGGCGACGACAGCGACATGGCCCGCAAGGTGGCCGACACCGAGATCCGGTTCGCGTCGGGGGACAGCTACGTCGAGGTCGAGTCCGACTACGGCAAGGTGAAGAACGGCTTCCGCTTCTTCTCCTGGGGCAACGACGGCACGCTCCCGTTCGTGCACTACACCATCACGATGCCGCGCTCGGCGAAGCTGCGCATCGAGGACTACAAATCCCGCATCTCGGTCGAGGGCATCGCCGGCGCGCTGAAGCTCGAGACGTACAAGGGCACCGGCAAGCTCTCGGGCTTCGAGGACCGCGTCGACATC
>JAEUQS010000555.1 GCA_016789625.1 Acidobacteriota bacterium
CCAGCCAGAGCGCGGGCGAGGTCCGGCTCTCCGCGAAACGCGGCCGCCACGTTGCCGAGCGGACCCAGCGCGAGGAGCGTGTAGCGGCCCGGCTCCTCGCGCACGCGGGCGGCCAGGAAGCGCGACGCGGCCGTTGCGGCAGAGCCCCCGCGGGGCGTGAGGAAACCGGCGCCTCGCGCGATCGGCACGGAGAAAAGCCCGAGGATGCCGAGCAGGCGCCGCGCGTCGCGAAACGCGAGGCTCTCGAGCGTGTTGCCGAACGTCGTCGTGAGGCCGGCGAGACGGACCCGCCCGGACCCCACCAGAAACGCGATCGCGAGATCGTCGTCCACGTCGAGCGCCGGGACGAAGAGCCCGGGATCGGTGTCGACGAGGAGGTCGATCACCCGACGCGGGCCAGGGAGACGAGCCCGACACCGGCCCGCGCGAGAGGATCCGGCGAGCCGGGCTCCGAGGTTCTTCCCACGAGCGCCCAGAGCGTTCCCTCGGACACGAACGCCGCCTTGACGAACGGAGCCAGAGCCGACGCAACGAAGAACGGGGCCGCCGCACGCGAGGCCGAGAGCGCCGCGTCCACGTGACCCGAGGACTCCACCTTGCGCGCGAGGTCGGGGTCGAAGAGCCGGATGACGACCCGCGCGGAGGTCGCGATCTTCCGCGCGAGGAGCCCGGCTCCGAGGTTCACGGCGTCGTCGCCCGTGACGGCGACGATCGCGCGCGCCTCCGCGACGCCCGCCGCGCGCAGCACGACCTCGGAGCGGGCGTCGCCGATGACCGAAGGCACGTCGCGCCGCACGGTCGCGAGGTACTCGTTCCGCTCGTCGTGCTCGAGGAGCACCACGGGCACGCCCGCGTTCCGGAGCGAAGCCAGGAGCCTCAGGCCCACGTTGCCGAGACCCAGCACGACGACGTGTCCGTGCCGGGGGACGCGCCGCCGCCCCAGGAGCTCCTCGAAGCGCTGCGTGACCACGAAGCCCGTGAGCAGGGAATACAGGATGCCCAGCGCGGCCGAGCCGAGCACCATGAGGAGGCAGCCGAAGAGCTTGACGAGGAGCGGCGCCTTGAGGAGCGACACGTCGCCGTAGCCCGTCGTCGTGACCGTGGTGACGACGAAGTAGATCGCGTCCTCCACGGGCAGGGAGAGCGTGAACGAGAAGACGCCGACGCTCAGGAGGGCGAGCCCGAGGAGCGCGGCGAGCGCGGCCTTGAGGCCCGTCGAGCTCTGGACGAACGCCTGCCGCAGCGTGGCGAGGAGCGTGGGCTCCGCCGGATTCCGCGAAGCGGGCCGCGCCTCGCGTACCGGGCCGGGGTGGAGCTCCTCCAGCTTCGTCTTGAGTCCGCACAGGACGACGCGGTCGCCCGCCGCGAGCGTCCCCGTGGCGGGCACACCCTCGCGGGACGCCGAGACGAGGACGGCGGAGAGGCCGGGCGGAATCCCGGTTGCCGGAGACCCTGCGAGCGGCGACGCGGCGTCCAGCGTGCGGGACTCCACCACGAACAGGCCCTCCGGCGAGCTGAACGAGGCGAGCGTCCCCTCGCCGAGCGCCGCGCCCGCGAAGACGGGGGCGGCGATCGCCGAGACGGCGGCCGCGCGGCGCACGCCGAACGCCAGCTCGAGCTCTTCGGCGAGCGTGGCGTCGAACAGGCGCATGACGATGGGGACCTCCGGCGCGAGGCGCTGCGCGTCGAGCGCGATGGCGACGTTGGTGACGTCGTGGCTCGTGAGGAGAAGGAGCGCGCGGGCCGAGGCGAGCCCGGCGCCGAGGAGCGCCGCGTCGTCGCGCGCGTCCCCGAACAGGACGCGCGCGCCCGCCGCGCCGGCGAGGCGCGTCCGCTCCGCCGTGGCCTCGCGCGTCAGCACCACCGCGGGAAGGCCGGCCGCGCACAGGAGCTCCACGACGCGGAGGCCCACGTTCCCGAGCCCGCAGACGAGGAACTCTCCCGCGGCTTGGGGCAAGAGCTGCTAGAGCCTCTTCCCCACGACGCCCCAGTCCACGTTGCCGAGGTACGCCTCGACGTAGGCCTTGCGGCCGCCCGCGCCGTACTGCTTCACGTACGCGTGCTCCCACACGTCGAGCGCGAACACCGGGACGAGGCCCGCGGGCACCGCGTTCTCGTGGTCGGAGAGCCAGAAGTTCTGGAGGCCGCCTCCGAGAGGATCCCGGAACGTCACGGCCCAGCCGATGCCGCGCATGAGCGCCGTGCGCGTCACGTCGGCCACCCAGGCCTCCCACGAGCCCCACGTCGCGGAGACCGCGGCCTTCCACTTCTCGTCGACGGGCGTGCCCTCGGGCACGAGCTGCGCGAAGTAGACCTCGTGGAGCCGCATGCCGCTGTACTCGAAGCCCAGACGGCGCCGCACCTCGGCGAAGTCGTAGCCGTCGGCCTTTCCGTCGGCCAGCATCTGCGCGAGCCAGGCGTTGGCCTTGTTCGTGTTCGTCACGTAGCCGCGGTAGAGGGCGAGGTGCTGCTCGAGCATCTCCTTCTCGAGACCCTTCAGCCCGTCGGTCTTGAACGTCTGCGGCGCGTACTCGCGAAAGGCGGCCTTCCCTGCCGGCTTCGCGGCGGCCGGAGCTTCGGCCTTCTTTTCCTGCGAGAGCGCGTTCTGCGCGGCGAGCGCGAGGCCCGCGGACGCGGTGAGCGTGAGGAGGTCGCGACGGGTCGAATCGGTCATGAGCGGTTCTCCTTGCTCCATCTTAGCGAGGCGCCGTCGTGGGCGCGGGCGCGGGCGCCGCGGCGGTGGGCACGGGCGTGGGCTTGACGGTCATGTCCCGGTATTCGCGCTTCTCGGGGGTGAAGAGCGCGTCCGAGAGCTCGACGCTGACCTCGATGCCGTGGTTTCGCATCACGATCTCGCCGTCGTCGGAGGGCAGCTTCACGCGGCGCGGAAACTTCAGGCTCGGCGACACCCAGAGCGTCGTGGGGTTGGAGGCGCCCGCGCCCACCTTGACCTCCCACTTCGCGCAGACCTCGCCGTCCACCTCTTCCTCGCCCACCTTCGTGCCCTTCGCCAGCATCTCGTCGAGCTTCACCACGTAGTCCACAGGGCGGGGCCACGGGCGTTCCTCGGTCGAGACGCTCGTCTTGACGGCCAGGCTGCCGGCGATCATGTAGATGATCCCGTTGCGGGCAACGAACGTCTGCTTCTGGCCGGCCATGTCGAGGACGAGCCGCATGTCCTCGCCGCGCACCCAGCTCTCCCAGTGGATCTTGGCGCCCTGGAGCGCGGCGCCGGTCATCTCGGTGCGCCAGTGGAGCTGGCGAACGGGTTTCTCGGAGGGCTTGGGGGGCGCGGCCGAAGCGGGCAGAGAAAGCGCGACGGCGGCAGTCAGGACGAGAGCGGAAACGCGGGGACGAAACATGAAGACCTCCGGCCCCGATTGTGGCAAACCGCTCGTCAGCCGGCGAGGAGCGAGGGCAGGCGGCGGCGAATCTCGTCACGCACGTCACGAAAGCGGGCCAGGCGTTCCTCTTCGCTGCCTTCCGCCCCCGCGGGATCGGGCAGCGGCCAGTGGATCCTGCGGGCCTTGCCGAGGAAAACCGGGCAGACCTCCTCGGCGCAGAGCGTCACGACCGTGTCGACCGTGGCGGGGTCGATCGTGTCGACCGACTTCGACGTGTGCGCCGAGAGATCGATGCCGAGCTCGGCGAGCGCCGCGACGGCGAGAGGGTTCACGCGGCTCGGCGCCGATCCCGCGCTCTGGACGCGCACGGAGTCGCCGAAGTGCGCGCGCGCGAGACCTTCGGCCATCTGGCTGCGGGCGGAGTTCGCGACACAGAGGAAGAGGAGTCCGTTCATCGCGGGGATTCTCCTCGAAACGCAGAGCTCAGGGCCTTCGCAGCTCGAACCGGATGACGGGCGGAGGGCTTCCGTCCAGCATCCGGAAGCTCACGCCGCCCCAGCGCATCTCACCCTCGAGGAGATCGCCGGTTCGCTTCCCCTCGTAGAGGAGCATTCCCCGTGGGCGCATGCCGTTCATCGTGCCGAACGCGAGCCCGGCGGGGTGCACCTTCAGATACTCGAGCGGCCGCTTCAGCTCGACGCCCGGGGCGGGATATCCCACGATCTCGCCGGCGACGCGGCCCGCGTCCTCGCGCAGGATCAGCGACCAGCGCGTGCGGCTCGCGGGCTCGATCCAGTTCGTGCCCGTCCACGTGCCGAGATAGCCCTTCATCTCCTGGAGCGACGGAAACGGAGTCGCGAGCAGGCTCTCGACCGTTTCCGAAGGCGGCGGCCGCTTCTCCACTTCGGCGATGCGCGCCTTCTGCGCGTCGCCGTCCACTGGCTCGCCGTAGAGCATCGCGAGCCTCTGGTACGCGGCCCGCGCCTCGGTCCCGCGGCCCTCGACGAGGAGATCCTCGACGACGTCTCTGAGCAGCGCCTCGGGGGGCGCGATGGGAGCGCCGTACGACGCCGACAACCGGTCGTAGTACGGGAGGATGCTCGTCGTGGGCGGCGGCGTTCCGGCCGGCATCGCCGCGATGCGGGACGTGTCGCTGAACGCCTCGCGGAGACCGAGATAGGCCCCGAGCATCGGCATCGTCTCGTGCGTTTCGCGTTCGAGCCGCTCGTGGTGAAGCTTCCAGGAGCGCGGCGCGGCGGCTCCGAGCGCGCGCCAGTCGGCCTCGGGCCAGTCGAAGCGCGCGGAGTACGAAACGTAGCGCACGGGCTCGCCCCCGGCCTTCGCGCGGGCGAGGAGCTTCTTCGCGAGCCAGCCCTCGCCGAGCTGGATCGGCGTGTCGAGCGCGACGTTCACGCGGAACGCCGGCCGCGTCGCGGCCGCGTACGTCACGAGGATGCCGCCCGAGGAATGGCCCACGAGCGTCCGCGGAGCGCCGCCGCGGAAGTCCTCGTCGATGCGCGGAAGGAGCTCCTTCTCGAGGAAGTCGAGGAAGCGATCCCCGCCTTCCGCGAGGCTGCTGCCGCTCACGGAGAGGCCCGGCGGCGTCAGATCGCGCAGCCGGCTCGAGTTCTCGATCGCCACGAGGATCATCTCGGGAATCTGTCCGTTGCGGGCCAGCTCGCGGCTCACGGTCTCGACCGGCGCGAGCAGCGACCCGCCGTCGAGAACGACCGTGACCGGATAGCGCCGCCCGGGTGGAGTCCTCGCGAACGAGGCCGGCAGCGACACGCGAACGCGCCGCGTCTCTTTCAGGATCGCCGAGGGGACCTCGATCGCGATGGGGTCGGCGGCGGCCGCGGCCCGGGCCGCAATACAGAGAACGAGCAGCGGGACCGCATGAAAACGCATGGCGTGGATACGCGCCCCACCCGGAAGGGTTGCGGGCGGATGGTCACCGCGAGTGCACGACGTAGGTGCCGTCCGAGGTGCGGGCGTCGTTGAGCACGCCGTAGGCGAGCCATGGTGCGTCTCCGGAGACCCGCGTGACGATCGCCCACGCCTCCGGCTCCCCTCCCGCCGCCAGGATTCCCGACCACTGGTACCACTCGCCCGGCGCCAGCGTCCTTTCGAGCGGCTCGATCAGCTGCGAACCGTCTCGCGGAGACCGCAGGGACACCGAAAGGGTGACCGGGCTCTCGCCCGCGTTGACGACGGCGAGGTTCGAACGCACCGACGCGTCCTGCCTCAGCCCGACGACGCGGGCCGAGGACGTCGCGAGCGCCGCGGGAGGCACGGCTGGCGAGAAGACGCCGAAGGTGCCGCCCTGCTCGGCGTCCGGGTTCCGGGTCGAGGTGCGCACGCCGGCGTAAACGTCGGAGTCTGTGGGAACTCCTTCGAAGGACACGAACAGGGCGCCGCCCTGCGGAGGCGCGCTCGGGATCCCGACTCCGGCGTCTCGGAGGAAGGAGACGACGTCGGCGAGGACGCGCTGCGACCCGGCCGGGAGCACGAGCTCCGTCTCCCCCGAGCCGTGGCCGCCGAACAGCG
>JAEUQS010000567.1 GCA_016789625.1 Acidobacteriota bacterium
CACGTCGCGCAGCCTCACGAAGCGGCTGCGCTCGCCCGTTTTCACGAGCAGCCACTCGGGCCGGCGGCCCCCTTCGCGGAGGTGCGCGACGAGCCGGCCCGCGCCCTCGGCGCTGCCGCCGAGCTGCTTCTTCACCTTCTCGAGCGTGCGGGCGAACCGCTCGGGGGACAGCGGCTTCATCAGGTAGTCGACGGCGTTCACGTCGAACGCGCGCACGGCGTAGCGGTCGAACGCGGTGATGAACACGACCGCCGGGAGCGGGTTCCCGGCCAGCATCTCGAGCACGCCGAAGCCGTCGAGGCCCGGCATCTGGACGTCGAGGAGCACGAGGTCGGGCGCCTCCTCCTGGATCGCCGTCACCGCCGTGAAGCCGTCCCCGGCCTCACCCACGATCTCGACCTGCGGGTCGTCCTGCAGCATGCGGCGCACCCACGTACGGGCCGGGGGCTCGTCGTCGACGATGAAGACGCGCAAGGGCTTCGGTGGTGCCACGGGCAAAGTATGCGGGAATCCGTGCGAGGTCCACCAGCTCCGCGACTATCGACAAGCGCTCCCCTGCCTTGCATCCGGGCCCCGTTGTGCCTAGCCTCATACGGGAGAATGGCCATGATCAGCATCAATTTCAAACGCGAGATCAGCGGCACGATCGAAGAGGCCGTCGCGCGCGCGACCAGGGCACTGGGTGCCGAGGGCTTCGGCATCCTCACCCGCATCGACATGCACAGCAAGATCAAGGAGAAGACCGGCAAGGACATCGTCCCCACTGTCATCCTCGGCGCCTGCAATCCCGCCTTCGCCTACGAGGCCTACACCGCCAACAGTGACGTCTCGGGTCTGCTGCCCTGCAACGCCGTCCTCCGCGAGGTGGCGCCCGGGACGATCTCGCTGGAATTCGTGAAGCCCAGCGCGATGCTGCAGGTCCTGGGCGACACCGGCCTGTCGGAGCTCGCGCGGGAGGGAGACACGCGGGTCCAGCGCGCTCTGCAGAGCGCATAACGTTCAGGCGTGGGCGCGCTCGACAGGAGCGGTGCTCGTCACTCCGTGGGGAGGACCTCCGGGCACGCGAGGCGGAGCGTGAATGTGCTGCCCAGGCCTTCGCCCTCGCTGGCGGCGCTGAGGCTGCCGCCGTGCATCTCGGCGAGGCTCTTCGAGAGCGGGAGCCCGATTCCGAGCCCTCCGCCGGCCGCCGGGCCCGGGCGGTGTCCCTGCTCGAGCATCTCGAACACGAAGGCGAGCTGGTCGGCCCGGATGCCGATCCCGGAGTCGCTCACGGAGATCGCGAGGGCTCCTTCGTCCCGCACCGCTTCCACGCGGATGCGGCCGCCCGGACCGGTGTACCTGGCGGCGTTCTCGAGCAGGTTGGCGAGTACCTGGGCGATGCGGACGGGGTCGACGCGGAGATACACGGGGGAATCCGGAAGGGCCACCGTGAGCACGTGCCCGCGCTCGAGAAGGAAGGGCGCAGCCGTTTCCAGGGCGCCCTCCACGATCTCCAGCAGGGACACTCTCTCTCGGCGCAGCGTCAGCTCGCCGTGTGTGACCCGGGAGAGGTCGAGAGCATCTTCGAGGAGACGCTCCAGGAGCTGGACCTGCCT